>DASSYL010000527.1:0-11915 GCA_035703315.1 Candidatus Acidiferrum sp.
AATTCTCTGTTGCGTTGATGCTTATCCTGCTCGGCGTACTCAACCTAACCGGCGCGATCGGCTGGATCAGCCGCCGCTTTGCGCCAACCCATCCCCAGCATCACGGCACGCATTCGCACCTGCACAGTCACGGCGACTACGCGCACGACCATCCGCACTCGCACGGCTCGCATACAGAACACCATGCGGACGAAGTCGAGCCTCCGCACTGGCTGCACGCTCCATTTGCGCGTTTGGGAATTTTCCATTCGCTGCGGCCGCTGCTCATCGGAATCGTCCACGGCCTGGCAGGCTCCGCCGCCGTAGCCCTGCTGGTCCTCGGAACAATCCGCGATCCGCGCTGGGCCCTTTTCTATCTTCTGGTTTTTGGCCTGGGAACGATTGTAGGAATGATGCTGATGACGCTGGCTTTCGCCGCGCCCTTTACATTTGCCGGCAACCGATTCGCGTGGTTGAACAGGAGTCTGGTCACCACGACCGGAGTGGTCAGCCTGATTTTTGGTTTGTTCGTTGCCTGGCAGATCGGATTTGTGGACGGCCTGTTCACCGCGAACCCGTCCTGGACGCCGCGGTAAGTCGGCGCCGCGCCAGCTAAGCTGTTGCTTCTTCGACGGTTGAGAAAACGGGGAGAAGCTTGGTCAGGCCGGCGACCTGCAGCACTGCGGTTCCTTGCGTCGTCAGCGCCGCCACCGCCATCTTTTTGGTCTGGCTGCGGCGATGCACAAAGAGTTGCACCAGGGCACCGACGCCGGCCGAGTCCAAATAGCTGATGCCGCTCATGTCGAGCACCAGCTTTTCGGCAGCTACGGGACGCATCTCCTGGAGGAAGCCATTGACAGTCTCCAGGCTCAGTTTCCCGGTCAGACGCGCGACCAACGAGCCGTTCGTCGCGGGTTGTTGTGCGATATCGAGTTTGGCGGGCTGCATAAGCCCCAAAGGGTACTGCAATGGACGTTTCGCGTCCATAAACGAACTGTTACGGCTTTGTGACACGGTCGGGGGTGGCGTAGGATTAAAGGCCTTAGGCGGACAGTAGCCTGTGGAACAGATTCTTCGCTGCAACGCGCATAATCTAATCCGGTACCCTTTAGGGGACTTTTTAACCTTCGCTTCCCACCTGTTGATTGTCACCGATGAAGTTTGCGCTCTCCCAGATTCTAAAATGACGTCGCCATTTGGGATTTGACTCGTCCGAGACCTAAATGCACAGAGCGAAGCTTGCGCCAGCAGTTATTTGCCGCGGAAGAGGAAGACGATTTCGATAACTAGGATTACGACGATAGCAACTTCGAGGATGAAGCTACGGGTCTGGTTGAACTGGTCGACCATGAAGCGGTAGAGCTCGCCAGCGGTGCGGAGTTTTTGGTCCACGAGGCGGCGGTAGTCCGGGACGCCAACTTTTGCGGCGATAAGGTTATAGAGGCGGGCATAGAACATGTCGCTGAGGAACTTGATCGCGTTGTCGACTTTTTCGGTGAGCTCCATCACATCCAGGCGAATGGTGTTGATTCGAGTGGACTCACGCGAAAGCCGCCAACTGCCAAGGAATCCACCCTTGTGTTCGAGGAATCGGTACACGCTGTTCAGGACGTTGGTAAGCAACCTGTCGTAATAACGAAGTTCCAGAAGCTGGGTATTGGCGTATTCGAGCAGCTGAATCGTAGCGGCGGCGACTTCGGCGCTTCCGTAAACCACGGCGCCCGTCCAACCGACAACGAGCAAGTCGGTCTGCGAATAGGAAATGCTCGATTGCAAGACTTCGTTGCGTTCGACATCGGAAAGCAAAACAGATTCGCCGCGGACGAGCTGTGCGATTTCCTGCGCATGTGAGGAGAGGAGTTCGGCCGCAAATCGTTTGTTACCGTCGCGTCCGGCAATTTCCTGAAGATAAACAATTTGATAGTCCTCGGTTAGCCAGGAGTCGTACGGTTTCAGCAACGCCGGACGGGCGCGGGAAAGTGCGGCGCGCAGCCATTCGGCGGCGCGATTTTCAAGTTCCGTGCTACCGATGAGGCGGCTGGATTGCGCTACGACAGTATCCCAGCCGGATTCAAACGGCAGCTCTAACTCAATGCTGACTACGCCATAGTCGTAATACTTCGCGCTGCCGCCGATACGGTTTCCGCCGTCGAGATTGAGGGGATCAATGGGCTCAGAAACAGGAGGGCGTTCGAAATGAAGGTAGTGCGGCACGGGAGGAATACGCCCGGCAGGAGGTTCGGGCCGGCTCGATTCGCGCAAGGAGCGCAGGCGGTCGAGGTTGATAGCCTCCGCCACCTCGTAGAAGTAAAGAATCCGGAAGCAACCGCGCAAAGAAATGAAGGCCTCCCGCAGGCTGAGCCATAGATTGTTTCGCCCGATCAGGGCGCGTAGGTGACCCGGTAGATGACGCCTATGCCGTCGTCAGCGACGAGCAAGGAACCGTCAGGCGCTGTGGTCACGCCGACTGGGCGGCCGTAAACAAGGTCCTTACCAGGATCGGGCACCATGCCGGTGAGAAAGGGCACAGGATCAGCGGACGGCTCGCCATTCTTGAAAGCGACGAAAGCAACCTGGTATCCCGAGCGGCTGGCACGATTCCAGGAGCCGTGTTCGGCAACGAATGCGCCGCCGTAGTAGCTCGATGGAAACTGCTTGCCGTTGTAAAAAGCAAACTGCAGCGGTGCGACGTGCGCGCCGAGAAGCACGTCCGGGATAGTGGCCTTGGCGACGAGAGCGGGAACCTGCGGCTTAACGCGGGAGTCGACATTGCTGCCGATGTAGCTGTACGGCCAGCCGTAAAAGGCACCGTCGTTGATGCTGGTGAAATAGTCGGGAGGGAGATTGTCGCCGAGTTCGTCGCGCTCATTCACGGTCACCCAGGCTTTGCCGGTGACAGGTTCTAGCGCGAGGCCAACGGGATTGCGCAAGCCGGTAGCGAACTGGCGGGCGTTCTTGCCGTCCGGATCGCAAATGGTCACCGCGGCCCGGATGGGAGCTTCACCAGTATCGATGTTGCTCGCAGAGCCGACTGCCACCAGGAGGTGCTTGCCATCGGCGGTGAACGCCAAGTTGCGGGTGTCGTGACCGCCGCCAGGAAGGTCCAAAAGTTTTTCGGCTTCGCCTAGGCGCTTGGAGGTTTTGGGGTCGTACTTGAAGCGGACTACGCTGGTCATGTTGCCGACGTAGACGTAGTCTTCGTGGAAGGCGATGCCGAAAGGGCGGACCAGATTTTCAGCGAATACGATGCGCTCCTGAGCGCCGCCAGTGTGGTTGGAATCGCGCAGAATGACGACACGGCCAGCGCCGGTTTCAGCCAAAAAGATGTCACCGTTCGGAGCAACCGTCAGCAGGCGGGGGCGCTTGAAGTCCTTTGCAAAAATGTTGACGTGGAAGCCCTGCGGTACGGTCGGCAGAAAACCACCAGGGGCCTGAATTTTGCCGGGGCCGTTGCCCGCAGATTGAGTGGCGAACGGAGCGGGCAGATCGGGTTTCTGGCCGTGGGTAACCTGCGCGGGAAGCAGTGACGGCATGAACAGCAAAGAGGACAGCGTCAACAGTTTGTGCGAGCTGCTACGGAAGATCATTATGGAGGTACCCTCAGAAAGATTTCGATTCGCCAACAAGGTGAAGCATGGCCGGGCAGGCGGTGCCGGGACGGATGTAGTATCCCGCCAGTGAGCGGCCTTAGACAAGCTTTGACGCTCGGTCGACGGTTTTGACGCCAGCTCGAGGGTCGAAATGCACTGTAATTTCGCATGCGCGGCGGCATCGAATTGACGGAAAGGGACGTCATGAAAGAACCATTTATCGGGCGAGCTTTGAGTGTCGCCGTTATCCTGGCAATCGTCGCGTGGTGGGGAGCACGGCTTGTTTCCGGGCGGCCGGCTGAGCCCAAAGGGTCGTTTCCGGCGCCGGCAGTGGACGTGGCGCTGACCCCGCAAGAGGCGAAGGCGACGGCTGTTTTTGCCGGCGGATGCTTCTGGGGAGTGCAGGGCGTTTTTGAGCATGTAAAGGGCGTGAAACGGGCGGTTTCTGGTTATGCGGGCGGCAACGTCGAGAATCCCTATTACGAGCTGGTGTCGAGTGGCAACACGGGACATGCAGAGTCTGTGGAAGTGGAGTACGACCGGTCCCAGGTAAGTTACGGCACGCTGCTCAAAGTGTTCTTTGCGGTGGCGCACGATCCTACACAGACGAACCGGCAAGGGCCAGACATCGGTACGCAATACCGTTCGGTCATTTTCTACAAAACCGACGAACAGAAGAAAATCGCCGAGGCTTACATTGGGCAGATCAACGCGGCCAAGGTGTACGATCGCGCGATCGCTACGCAGCTTCGACCGTACTCCACCTTCTATGCGGCAGAGGATTACCACCAAGGGTACATGGAAAGGCATCCCGACAATCCCTACATCCGCTACAACGATCTGCCCAAGCTGGCGAAGTTGAAGAGTGCTTATCCCGAGCTGTTTCGCTAAGCCACAAAACAGCTGGCCAGTGCGCAAATAGCCACATGTAACAGAATTTAGACAAGTTCCCTATGGCGTCCCTTTCTCTGGGCTCGAAAAATGGGTGCGTCCTGAATACTCGAAGAGTCTAGGAAGGGAAATCCATGAAAATTTCAGCGCTTTTTGCATGCGTAGCGGTCTGGGCAGGGGCAGTATCATTCACCGCAAACGCGGGTGCGGCCAGTGTGGGCATGGCAAATGCGGCACCCAAGCCGGTCGTGGTCGAGATTAAAAATGCCTCGGGACAAAGTATCGGCACTGCGACTCTGAGCGATGCGGCGCCGGGCGTGCGGATTAAGCTAGACATCAAGAGCTTGCCGCCCGGGGAACATTCGATTCATATCCACCAGATGGCAAAGTGTGAAGGGCCGGACTTCAAGTCGGCAGGGCCACACTTCACCGGAACGGCCGGAGGCCACGACCATAGTGGTGCGCCAGCGGGCGATATTCCCAACTTTGTGCTGGTGGTGAGAGCGGACGGAACCGCGCATGTTTCGGTTGTGGCGCCGAATGTGACTTTGGGAACCGACGATCACTCGGTCTTCAGTAGTGGCGGAACGGCCCTGGTGATTCACGCCGTGAGCAATTCGACGGATAGCGGAGCTCCTCCGCGCATTGCGTGCGGAATCATTTCCAAGTCGGAATAAAGGCAAGCGTCTGGTGTGGGAAAAGCGGTCAGGAAGTTTCCGGACGCTCGGTGACAGGTTTTGCGAGGCTGCCCGGGAGCGGCGACTTTTTGCCGCCGCCCGCTTCGCCGTGGATCAGTTCGTTCAGGTCAGGATAGGCATAGATCGTCGGGGCGTGATTCTGCATGAGGCCGCCGGTGTCGGCGGTCGGCCCGTAGTTGCTGTGCAAGCTGCGACCGAGCATGCGCAGCATGGCCATTTGCTGGCCGCGGTGATGGGAGGTGTGGGTTAAACGCCGAGTCATGATCCAGGCGCGCGATTTCACGACGTCAAAAAATTTGGCTTGGTCCTCCCACCAATTCGGACTCTTCCTTTGCAGCTCGACTAACCGCTGGCCGCTGTCCAGCGCGTAACGCTTGATGAATTCAATGCGAGTTTCCTGTCGCGGCAGCGGCGGAGCGCCAACGTCAATGCCAAGCATGGTGCGAAACCAGAGGTCTTCGCTCGCACATTGATGGATCATTTGTTCACGCACACTGCGGCCGCGAATATCCGACGACTTGGGACGAACGACGAGATCGCCGTCATGGAATTCGCTCCAGACGCTGACCACTTTGATGCGCTCGGTGGCGTAGGTTTCAACCAAGAAATCGTAGGTCATGATTGGCCTCCTCTTTCTTATGCGCGCGGAATATGAGTTTTGCGCGCCGGCCTGTCCGGTTTGTGGTAGGCTTGCCCCGTTTGTGCCTCGCAACGGACCCTGGCAGCTCCGGGTATGCGTTGTCATCGTACATCGGCAGGAGGAAAAACGATGAGATTCAAGAGCATGGGTGTGTTCACTGGATTGGCGCTCGGGGTGATTGGATTGAGTTCTTGCCAGACGGCTTATCACGAGGACCGGGAGCGGTACGTATTTGTGGCGTCGAACATCCATCTGCCGTACTGGGAAGAGGCGCAAGCCGGGCTGATGGACGCGGCGAAACAGATGGGCGTGAAGGCGGAACTGGCGGGGCCGGAAAAGTTTGATCCGCAAGAGCAGCTGAAGGCCTTTCAGGCGGTGGTGAACAGCAAGCCGGCGGGAATTATGATTTCGGTGACGCGGCCCGATCTGCTGCAGGACGCGATCGACGGCGCAGTGGCGCAGGGGATTCCAGTGATCACAGTGGATTCGGACGCCCCAACCTCGAAGAGGCTGATGTTTGTCGGAACGGACAATTTTCGGGCGGGCATGGAGAGCGGCAAACGGATGGGCGAGATTCTGAAAGGCCAGGGCCAATTGGTGGTGGTCACGATTCCTGGCCAGTTGAATCTGGACGAGCGCGCGCGGGGGATGAATGAGGCGCTGAAAAAGTATCCGGGAATCAAGCTGGCGCAGACGATCGACGACAAAGGCGATCCGCGGGTGGCCAACGACAACGTTTCCGCGCTGCTGAAGGCCAAAGCCAAGATCGACGGGATCATCTGCCTGGAGGCCTCGGGCGGCTCGGGAGCGGCGGAAGCGTTGCACCGCGTTGATGCAAAGATCCCGATCGTGGGGTTCGACAAAGATCCGGAAACGCTAGACTGGATTGACCGCGACGGTATCACCGCAACGGTGACGCAAAAGCCGTACGTGATGGCGTACTACGCGATCAAGTTCGCGGATGATCTGCATCACAACGCAGTGCACGAGTTCAAGGACTGGCGGACAGCTCCGGCACCGGCCATGCCGAGTTGGGTTGACACGGGCACCGTCGTAGTGGACAAGAGCAACGTGAAGGTGTTTCGCGAAGCGCTTGCCGCGCATCCTAAGCCGCTGTGAGTGGCACCAGGGCAGCGCAAAGCTATGTTCGACGGGCGAAGTGCATTGAGGAAGGAAGGGAGGGGCCTCACGGTAAAGCCCCTCCCCGTTCGGGGTACTTCGGAGGTTTTACTGCTGTTAAGAACGGTCCGAGGGAAAGGTGGCCGCGAACCGTTCGGGTAGCGGAAGTATGTGCGTCGCCGCGGTGGAATGCCATACCAGCAAACCCTGAGCCGGGGTGGAAAAATTACGCATGGCGGCTTTTCCCCAGATTGCCGACAATGAATTTCGATTTACAGTCCGCTCGCGGCGGCAAAAACGGTTGACACGTTTTCCACGCGGGCGTATCAAGAGGCATCGGCGCGCTGCGATGTTCCCCACCCTGGTGCGGCGGCCTATCTCACCGCTTGGGAGGATTTCATGCCAGTTAGCGCAATTCCTGAAGGATTTCACACCATAACGCCCGGCCTCACCTGCAAGAATGCCGCGGCGGCCATCGAGCTCTATAAGAAGGCATTTGGCGCCAAGGAAATAAGCCGGATGCCGAGCCCCGACGGGCGAATCATGCATGCGGAACTGCAAATCGGCGACTCGCGGCTCTTTCTGGCCGATGAATATCCCGGAATGTCGGCTGCACCTACGCCGGGGTCAGCGCCATCGCAGTCGGTCTATCTGTACGTGCAAAACGTGGACGATGTGTATGAAAAGGCCGTCGAGGCAGGATGCACGGGAGCGATGCCGGTAGCGGACATGTTCTGGGGCGACCGGTTCGGGAAAGTGGTTGATCCTTTTGGCCATCACTGGAATCTGGCGACACACACGGAAGACGTGGAACCGGCCGCAATGGAGCGCCGAGCGAAAGAGTGGATGGCGCAAATGGCACAGAAGTCTCAAGCGGCGGGCAAGGGCTGAAAAATCAGCCGCAACACGTCTTCGCTAAATCCAAACGAATTGCAGGGTACAGGTGAGCTTGATTTCGCCTCACAGGATAGCTGTTGCCGCTACGCACGGGTTTCCCTTTAGCGTGCTATGCTCGCTGGCGGGCAAAGATTGGCCGATGCCGCGCATCCAATCCCTCAGGGTTTTCATGACATCCCGCCGGTTCCAGTTCTTGTTCCTTTTCTGCGCGGTCGTCGCTGTGCTGTCCGGGGCAGCGGGGAGCGTTATCGGCGGCCAAACTGCGCAGCAGAACCCGACCGGCAAGAATTCCGGTGAAGCCAACAGTGGCGGCAACGTCGCGCCGGGCAAGAAACTTGTCCTGAAGGATGGGAACTATCAGCTGGTGCGCGAATACCAGCGCTCGGGCGACCGGGTGAAATACCTCAGCGCTGAACGGGGTGACTGGGAGGAAATCCCGGCGGCGATCGTGGACTGGGACGCCACGGCGAAGGCGGAGGCCGCTGCGGCGGCCTCGAAAGACGACCTGCTTAAAAAAGTCCGTCAGCAACAAGAGCAACAGAGAAGAGAGATGCCGCTCGATGTGGACGCCAGCTTGCCGGTGGCGCCGGGAATTTTCTTGCCGCCGGGCGAGGGACTGTTCGTAGTGGAAGGAAAGTCGGTAACGCAGCTGGACCAGGTAGCCGCACAAATCCGGACCGACACGAAACAACGTTTAAAACAAGTGCTGTCGCCGGTGCCGATTGTGCCGGGCAAGCGCAACGTGGAAATTCCCGGCGCGAAGTCGGTGCGACGCATCAATTCCGAGCGGCCGGAGTTTTATCTGCGCGAAGCGCCGTCTGATCCGGACAGGGTCACACCAATCCAAACCAGCAGTAGGCTGCTGGGAGAAAGCGGACCGGAAGTTGAACTGATTCGGCTGACGGTGAAGGGCGGCAAGCGGGAAATCGAATCGATTCGAAGCATGTTCGGTCAGCAAGTATCGGAGGATCGTAACGTCATCGGAATCCAGCGATGGGACGTGGCGCAGAATGTGTTCCGCTTCACACTCGGCGAGGCGCTACCCGCAGGGGAGTATGCATTTGCGCAAATCCTGCCCGATGGGATCAATTTGTATGTGTGGGATTTTGGCGTGGACCGCAAAACTCCGGATGCACAGGCGAAAAAGAACTGAACGGCGACTACTTTTCTGAGCCTTGCTTGGCAAAAACGAAGGCTTCTTTCATTACCGCCAAAACGTCGAGGATGCGAAACGGCTTCTGCAGAAGGGCGGCGCCGCCGAGTTTGCTGTCTTGATCCACGTATTCGCCAGTCATGAAGATTACGATCGGCTTTTGGGTGCCAGCAGCAGCTGCGACGACGTGGGCCGCGGCTGCTTGACCCTCGCTGAAGGCGCCCGCATTCTTCAACCGAAGGTCACAGAGCAGCGCGTCGCACGGCCGAGCGGCAATCAATGCGGCGGCTTCCTCAGCGGTCGAGGCACAGAAAACGTCAAGGCCGTGGGCACTAAGGCCCTCTTCGAGAAGCGAGCGAATGCTCTCTTCATCATCGAGCACCAGCACCCGGATTCCCTTTAACACCGTAGGCGTAGGGCGAAGTGCATGGTCGGAGCCGCTGTCTGAAGAGTCGGCCGAGCGCGAGGGAGAAGCGCCGCGAGGCAAATCCCGGGCGATCGGAAGATAGACCTTGAATGCCGATCCCCCGCCGGGAAGAGACTCGGCCTGAATGGTGCCGCCGTGCTCGCGGACAATGGACAGACAGATACTCAGCCCCAAGCCAGTTCCGCCGCCGGGTCGCTTGGTGGTGAAAAACGGGTCGAACAATTTCGGAAGGGCTTCTGAAGGAATGCCGGTGCCGTCGTCCTGCACGGTAACAATAACGTTTCCGCTTGCGGTGCTCATACGAATCTGGATGAGGCCCGACTCGCGGACTTCGCGAATCGCCTGCTCGGCGTTGGTGATGAGGTTCAGTAAAACCTGGATCAATTGATTGGCGTCGCCCACAACCGGCGGCAAATCGGTGCGGGGTTTGAAGTCCACGGCGATTTGATTGCGGCGAAGCGAATGTTCGTGCAGCTGAAGTGTGCGCTCGATGATGGAGTTCAGGTCAATGGGCTTTTTCTGCGGGGAGGCCGGACGCGAGAATTCCAGCAAGTTCTGCACAATGCGGGCGGCGCGGCGTGCCTGCCGGTGCGTAAGGTCGAGTTGCCTCTTCATGGAATCGTCGAGACCCTCGCGTTCGCGCACCAATTCCGTAACGCCCAGAATTGCGGTTAGCGGATTGTTGAGCTCGTGGGCGACGCCGGCAAGCATCTGTCCCATGGCGGCAAGTTTCTCCGCCTGGATGAGCTGCTCTTCCAAGCGTTTAAGATCAGTGACGTCGCGGCCGGAAAGGACTACGCCTTCGATTTTATTGCGCTCATCAAACAACGGGCTGAAGTTGAAGAGAATACGGCGCCAGTCGCCTTGTTTGTGGCGGACCCGGACTTCCATGGACGAGTAGCTCTGTTCGCCGCGAATGATGTCGCGATAAAGCGTCATGAGCGCCGGCAGATCTTCGGGATGGGTGCGGCCGCCGAACTGCATGTCCTGCGTGTCGCCAAGTTCGTAGCCGAGAACGTCGCGGCAGCGCGGGCTCACAAAGGTGTAATGCGACTGCGTGTCGAGGACCAGAATCAGATCCGGGAAGCTATCCACCAGGCGGCGCGCGAATTCCTGCTGCTTGTGGAGGCGCCGTTCCATTTCCCGGCGGGACGAAATATCCATAAGCGCGCCCTGATAGCGAACAACGTTTCCAGAGGAGTCGCGCACGGCGGCAGCAGTGTTCAGGCAGGTAATTGAGACGCCATCTTTGCGGAGTAGAGTGATTTCCCGCCCTTCGAGGACCGGATGACGATCGACTTCGTGGCGAATCATGCTTCGCAGCGACTCGTCCGGAAAGATTTGGCTGACCTTGCGGGCCAGGAGCTCCGATTTGCTGTCGTAACCGAGGATGCGTACCAGCGCAGGGTTGACATCGAGAATCTCGTCTTCCGGCGTGACGATGTAGATGCCTTCCTGCAGCGTTTCGAAGAGTTCCGTGAAGCGGGCCTCATTGCGGCGGGAAGCAGTGATGTCGCGGGCCAAGACAGTCATTCCCTGCACCTGGCCATCCCGCAGCATGGCGTGAATCACACAGTCGAAGTAATTGATCGTGTTCAGCTTTTTCAGGCGCACCTGAACGACGCCGGCCCAATGGCGGTTTTCCAAAAAGCGCGGAATGTGCCGTTCCAGGAGGTTCGGCCCTTCCCCTCCGCCGTCCTCGAGAAACTCAGACAAGGGCCGCCCAACAATCTCCTGGAAAGATGCGCCCACCAAATCGGCGAAGCTGCGGTTCGCCGCGCGAATTTCGCCATCCAGGGTTACGGCAATGAGCACGTCATCGAAGGAGTCGATCAGGTCCCGATAACCTTGCTGGGACCTTTCAATCACTGAAAAAAGCTTGTCGAGCTGCCGGTCGCTTGGCGGATTGGCGACACGCTGTTCGATGCCGCGCACCAAGCCGCGCAATTCGGCGATCTCCTTGTTCCGTTTCCAGGCGTAAACGATGAAGGTGGCTACGACCATGACCAGGACGGGAAGAACGAATTCGTAGCGGCGCGCGAAAGCTCGAATGGCAGGCCAGGAAACGACGATAAAGGCGACGGTCAGCAGCCCCAGCAGGAGAAAGGTGAGGCGCGATAGATGGCGCTGGCGCTCCTCGAACTGGGCGAGACGGTCCGCGACGCTGGCGCGAGAAGGTTCATTGGAACCTCCGACCTGCGGAGAAGGAGAGCCCTGCGGAAATGAAGCGGACATAGGGCTATAGACATGACGCCAGAGACTGGGCTCTGCGTCCTCCACTTCATTTTCCGCCCGGTCCTGACAAGCGGCAATTGATAGAAAGGCCCAAGGTTCCTGAGCGATACCTGTACCGACGATAAGCCGGCGGTAGCCGGAACGAAGCGTGCCAATCGATGGCCAGCGCGGCGATTGGCCGCTCGCGGAAAAACGGATAAACTCTTAGGTTTACCGCGGGATTTTTTCCTGGGAATCTCTCCAGTCCATGGCCAATCAGCAGGTTGCCAGCAAATTTGTGCCTACC
>DASSYL010000059.1:0-5228 GCA_035703315.1 Candidatus Acidiferrum sp.
GAGGCTTGCGCAAATGGCGGCAGCAGCGCGAGCGGCGGCGCCAGCCTACAACCGGGCGAAGGAATTGCAAAAGCTGTTGCACATCGTCGCCGCTCGCAAACCCGAATAGCGAACAACAAGCAAAAATTCTTCTGCGACACAGCCTGTTTTCTGCTTCTCCTCTAACATACATAGTTATCTGTATTTGCGAATTTATTCGTATTTTAACTGGTCAATCGACCCTTTCCGCGCTATGGTCTAAAGGCTGCGTGGGGCAGCCGGTTGACCATCCCGTGGTCAACGTTCCTGGCGTTTTACTTGGGGGCCGGATCCCCAATCCGGCACTGAGTCGCGTGTGTCCACCGATGCTCCCGCCTCATCGGTTCCGTAACTCTGAAAACTGAGGGTGCATGGCCGCCGGCCTGCTTGCGTTTTTAATCGCACTATTGGCATCTCTGACTCTCACCGTACCGGTTCGCGCATTTGCGTTGCGGGTGGGCATGGTTGACCGCCCCGGACCTCGCAAAGTTCATATGCAACCGATACCGCTGCTCGGTGGTCTAGCCATCTACGCGGGCGTCGCTCTCTCTGTGCTCTTTCTCGTACAGGGCCCGGCGCGCGAGCAGGTGTGGGGTATATTGGCGGGCGCCACACTCATCGCCGCAGTAGGAATCCTCGACGACCGCGGCCTTTTGCATCATCAAATCAAGCTTTTCGTGGGCATGCCGCTGGCTGCGGTGATCCTGTTGCTGAGCGGAATTCGCGCGCAGATTTTCAGCACGGTCTTGGGCGGCCGCACGGGCGACCTTCTGGACGCGGCGTTGACGATCGTCTGGGTTGTCGGCATCACCGCTTCCTTCAGTATTCTCGACCACATGGATGGACTCTGCGCGGGCGTAGCTGCGATGGCCGCGGCGTTCTTCGCGTTGCTGGCTTACCTGAACGGACAGGTGCTGGTGACCGTGCTCGCTGCGGCAGTGCTCGGCGCGGCCTGCGGCTTTCTGCGCTGGAATTTCAAGCCCGCCAAGATTTTCATGGGCGATGGTGGCGCGATGTTCCTGGGGTTCCTGATGGCCACCCTGGCGCTGAAGCTGCGTTTCGCGCAACCGAATCTGGTTTCCGCCTGGCTGGTTCCTGTGCTGATTCTCGGCGCAACGATTTTTGATACTACGCTGGTCACGATATCGCGCAGCCGTCGCGGCCTGCTTCCCTTCGCAACTCCGGGCAAAGATCACGCCGCGCATCGCCTGGCGAATATCGGCCTCGGGCAACGCGGGGCCGTTCTGACTATGTACATGATCGGCGCACTTTCCGGTGCCTTGGCGCTTCTGGTAAGCACCTTGCCGATCTCGTTTGCGCTAGCAGCCGTTGTTTTTGCCGTGTCGGTGGCGCTGCTGGGGGTGGTTTTGCTGGAACGCGCTCCTTACGAACGCCAGGCGCGTAAACCGGCCGCCGCAACCGACTGAACCTGTGCGCCCTGTAGTTTCCCGCTAACCGTAGATTCGTTATACTTTTGTGGCTGGTTGCGGTTTCCATATCTGGGTGTGAACCGTTCTGAACAGGTCTGCAGCCACCGCGGGTCAGCAGGGAAAGCTTTTTTCGAAGGAAGCCCGGCACTGCCATTGAGTGTTTCGGGTTATCGGGTGAACCGAACGAGTGCGTGAGAACCAGCCTGAGCACAAGAACAGTGGCGTAATCGTTGTGGGCGGCTCCGCGGCGGGGTTACTGACCGCCGCCAAAGTAGCGGCCGGTGGCCGTGCTGTGCGCGTCTTGGATGCCAAATGTGGATTCGACCCGGCCCCGCGGTCGCTGATCGTTACCCATCATTTTCGCGAACAACTTCGCGATGTCGCCGCTTCGAGCATCGTCAACGAAATCCGCAGGTTCGAACTGTTCACCGACGGGCGCTCGGCGGAAGTTGCGCTGCACAAGCCGGATTTGATCATCGAGCGCGCCAAACTGATTCCCTCCTTGGCAGGCGAAGCGGCAAGAGCCGGTGCCAAGCTCACCTTCGATACGCGCTTTCTCGGCTTGGGGCCCAACTCGCGCGGCTTGCGTCTGGAAGTGGAAACGCGCGGGCAAAGGGAAGAATTGCACGCCGATCAGGTCGTGGGCGCGGACGGTGCCACCACTCGCGTGGGGCGTTCCGCGGGCTGGCCTCCGGTCGAAACCGTTCCGCTGGTGCAAGCCATTGTAAAACTGCCTCAGGATTGCCGGCCGGATACCACCCGCGTCTGGTTCGTGCCGGACGATACACCTTATTTTTACTGGCTAATCCCGGAAAACGAATCGCGCGGCGCTCTGGGGATCATCGGCGAAGGCAGCGGCCAGGAAACCAAAAGGCGCATCGAACGCTTTCTGGAAAAGAAACAGATGGAGCCGCTCGAATGGCAGGGTGCGCGCATTCCGGTTTACCGCAAATGGATTCCCGTAGAGCGCCGCGTGGGCAACGGTAGAGTATTTCTGGTGGGTGACGCCGCGGCGCAAGTAAAAGTTACGACCGTCGGCGGCGTCGTCACCGGCTTCCGTGGCGCCCAGGGTGTGGCTGACGCGTTGCTCGGGACGGGCGGCAATGGCGAATTGCGCGCGTTGCGTCGCGAGCTGGCCACGCACTGGCTGATTCGCAAAACTCTGCATCATTTTGAGCAAAAGCACTATTCGTATCTGGTGGACCTGCTGAACTCCGCCACACGCGAATCGTTGGGCGAAATCCACCGCGACCATTCGACGCGTTTGTTGTGGAACGTCATTCGCCGACAGCCGCGGCTGATTCTGCTGGGCTTGCGTGGGCTGCTTTTGGGCACGCGCCCGCGTTCCTCGTGATGAAGTCTTTTGCTTTTCTGTATCGTTTGTTGAGTTGATTTTCTGAATTCGACGCTGTGCTTCCCGGCCGCGTGGTAATTCTCGAAACGAGGGAGAACTTCTTGCGTTTATCGGTCATAGGTTGCGGCTATGTAGGCCTGGTAACTGGCGCTTGTTTGGCTGAGGCGGGGCACGAAGTCATCTGCACGGACATCGATGCCGGGCGCATCGCGCATTTGAAAGCGGGGCAAGTTCCGATCTACGAGCATCACCTCGATAAGATCCTGGTCTCCGCCGGAAAGAGCGGAAAGATTTCATACACCGCCGACCCTGGTGAAGCGATCCGCTTCGGCGAGGCCATCTTCATTTGCGTGGGCACTCCGCCGCGGCACGATGGCAGCGCCGACCTTTCGGCAATCGATCACGTTGCCCAACAAATTGCCGCGGAGGCGCGCTCACCCAAGCTGGTTGTGGAAAAGAGCACAGTGCCGGCCCGCACTGGACTCGAGCTGCAGCGCGCGCTTTCCGCTTACAGCCGCGGTGGAAATGGTTTTCGTGTGGCGTCCAACCCGGAATTCCTGCGTGAGGGCACGGCAGTCGAAGATTTCTTTCACCCGGATCGCATCGTGGTTGGCGTTGAGGATGCGGCGGCAGCCGAACAGCTGCGCGAGATTTATCGTCCAATCCTGGAACGCAAGTTCACCTGTCCGGTGCATGCCGGGAAGTGCCCTGACACGCAAAAAGCGGAATTTCTGGTTACGACCATTAGCAGCGCGGAACTCATCAAGCATGCTTCCAATTCGTTTCTTGCGTTGAAGATCAGCTACGCCAACGCGGTCTCTGATTTATGCGAAAAACTGGGTGCCAACGTGGAAGAAGTCACGCACGCCATGGGACTTGACCCGCGCATCGGCACGCAATTCTTGCGCGCCGGCCTGGGCTTTGGCGGCTTCTGTTTTCCAAAAGACATTCAGGCGTTTATCAGCCTGGCGGCGAGCGTCGGCGTGGACTTCGAAATATTGAAGGCAGCCGAGCGCGTAAACAAGCAGCGCATTGACCGCTTCCTGGAAAAAATCGGCAAAGCGTTGTGGGTCGTGAAGGGCAAACGCGTCGCGATCCTTGGTCTGGCATTTAAAGCAAACACCGACGACATTCGTTTCGCGCCGGCTCTCGAAGTTATGCGCCGCCTCTTGGAAGAAGGTGCGGAAGTCCATGCGTGCGATCCCGAGGCGCTGGAGAAAGCAAAAAAACAGTTTCCGCAGGCGCACTTTCACGAAGACCCCTACCAGGCGCTGGAAGGTGTACACGGTGCGCTGGTCTGCACCGAATGGGACGAATACAAAAAGCTGGATTGGGAGCGCGCCGGCAAAGTGATGGCGCGAAAGCTCATTGTGGACGGCCGCAATCTTTACTCACCGGCGAAAATAAAAACTCTTGGTTTTGAGTACGTTTCCTTCGGGCGCGAATAGTCGCGATTCCGTTAGGCCGTTTTCTGGGCCATGTATTGCTGGTGAAAATATTCGATGGTGCGTTTGAGCCCGTCGGCCAGCTGCACTTTGGGCTCCCACCCCAGCAGCCGTTTTGCCTTGCGAATGTCGGGGCAGCGCCGCTTGGGGTCGTCCTGCGGTAGCGGCTCAAAAACGACGGGGCCAGCCTTCGGGAAATGGGCCCGTACGCGCTGCGCGAATTCGAGCAATGTGATTTCTTCGGGATTTCCAACGTTCACCGGCAAGTGTTCTTCGGACATTGCCAGTCGATAGATGCCGTCGATCAAATCCGACACATAACAGAAGCTGCGAGTCTGTTGGCCATCGCCATAAACCGTGATCGGCTTCTCGCTCAGCGCCTGAAAAACAAAATTCGGCAGTGCCCGGCCGTCGTTTAGCCGCATGCGCGGTCCGTAGGTATTGAAGATGCGCACGATGTGCGTGTCCACGCCATAGTGGCGGTGATAGCCCATGGTCAGTGCTTCGGAAAAGCGCTTCGCCTCGTCGTACACACTGCGTGGGCCGACCGAATTCACATGACCCCAATATTCTTCGTGCTGCGGAGAGACTTCGGGATCGCCATAGCACTCGCTAGTCGAAGCCAGGAAAAACTTTGCGCCCTTAGCGCGCGCCAGCTCCAGTGCGTTTTGCGTCCCTACGGAGCCCACCCGCATGGTTTCAATCGGATGACGGAGATAATCCGGCGGACTGGCCGGCGACGCAAAATGCAGGACGTAAGACACGTCGCCGGCCACGGTCAGCTTGTCGCTGACGTCGGCCCGTTCAAATGAAAACTTCCCGTTGCCCTCTAGATGCGCCAGATTCTCTTCCCGTCCGGTGATGAAATTGTCCAGCCCCAGCACATCCCAGCCTTCCGCCAGCAGCCGGTCGCACAGATGCGATCCCAGAAATCCCGCCGCTCCCGTTACCACTGCCCGCATGCGTCCTCCAGAAAAATTT
>DASSYL010000130.1:0-4344 GCA_035703315.1 Candidatus Acidiferrum sp.
CGACTTGCGACAGGCTGGCGAATCCAATGAACGCCTCGATGGCCTCGCCGGATGGCGGGAAAGCCCTTACTTCACCGAGCCCGAGAAGGCTGCGTTAGTCCTCGCGGATGCGCCGAAGTCGAAGAACGCCAAAGTGACCCTCGTCTACCAGCACGAGCTGCCGAACATTCCCGGCAAGAGCATCAAAGGCGTGCTCGTCGAATACGGCCCAGGCGGCTACTCGCCTGGTCACACGCATCCCAAATCCGTCTTCATCTACGCAACCGTGCTTGAGGGGGCGATCCGCAGTCAGGTCAACGACGGACCGGTGCTGTACCGATAGAAAGGGATATCGAAGGAAACTAAGATAAATCAGAAGCATAGAACTTCTTTTCCCAGGCCTTCTGGTTATCCATGCCTTCGCGGATGAAAGGCGTGAAAATCGCCAGGTGCAGCAGAAACCAATTGAACAAGCTGGCGGGAAACCGCACCGGTTTCCTGAAATCCACGAAAAGCACGGCCCGCGTGTGCTGCGTGTGATTCCAGGCCTCGTGCTCATAGGCATCGTCGAAAATGACGACCTCGCCCTCGCGCCAGCGGTAGACTTCGTTTTCGACCCTGATTCCGAGCATGTCGCGCGGCTCCGGCACAATTAGACCGAGATGCAGCCGCAGCACGCCGTTGTAAGGACCGCGGTGGGGCGGCAAGTACTTTCCGGGCTCCAGGATTGAATACATCACGCTGATGAGTCCCGGAATGTTCCGGCAGATTCTCCATGTTTGCGGGCATGAGCCGATATTGTTCGCCGAACGAAAGCCGTAGGCTGACAGGATAAAACTCTTCCAGCCATGGTCCCGGCTGATCGTTGAGGCGTCTGTCGCCAACTCATGGAAAGCGGGCAATTCATCCTTGCGCGTGAGCACCCGCTCGAGTTCGGCGCGGATAAGGCGCCAATCCTTTTCGATCAGGCGCGTCCAGGGAAATATCGCGTTGTCGTAAATTGGCGAGTTGCCGACCTTGCTGAACGCGAGATTGAACCGTTCAGACCATGAAACGATGCGCATGAAGATGCGCGTCACAAACGTTGGTCGCGCCATCGGTTTGATGCCGGTGGTACAAGATTTTTGGACCGGGTTTTGCTCGTGGTGAGCTCGCTGGCCGGCGCCGCTATTCAAACGGCTTCTCCCGCAATCTTCCCAAACACTGCTATCGGCGCCGTTGCGCGGAAGTTCCACAGCCTTCCAGGAGATTATTGGCGGATTAGGACTATCGGCGTTATCGTGCACCACGGGGCAGGGCATTACGCATGAAACGAACGCGCATTCTGCTAGGCCTAGTCTGTGTCGGCTTTGTGATCGTTTCTCCGGCCACACTCGCCGCGGAGGTAAAAGGTTCGTCCTGGCGCTACAATGCGCACAGCACTGAGCCGCCGTTTCCGCGCAGCAAGCGGGCCGAATCGATCTGGGCATCAGACCAGTGTTGGATGGACTGCGGCTCCTACTGCGCTTGGGGGTTGGCCGGCTGCCTTAAAGAAGATTCTCAAGGTCGCTGTTTGAAGTTCACCGACAAATGCGACCGTTATTGCCAAAGGGCATGTCGCACGAGAGGCGGCCCGCTGCTTCCGATCGAATTCCCCTGGGATTAGGGTGAAAATCGTCTGCGCTGCTGGCTTTCGACACGTTCAGCCCGCGCGGCCTGCACAGCCTCCACAAATTGACGACCGTTAACTTTCCAATTGAAGGTGTCCTGGGCGAGCGCGAACGCCTGGTTCTGCATCGCGGTGAGGCGATTAGTATTGTCAATGGTTTCTGGACAAAAAAGGCTCGGGAACAAATCGGGCGATTGGCTCGCCGTTTCACCGGTTCGTGACGAAAGGCAATCCGGCTGGCTTATCAAGCCGCGTGCACCCCACACACGGGTCTAGAGCACGCGCCTTGCCTGTGCGCTCCGACAAATCGATAGAATTACGCGGCCGACTTTGGAAGGCGAAAGCCGTGCTTACCCTGCTCAACAAGGTTCGGCGGCTGTCCTCGCATTTGTTCGGCCTCGCGACGGTAATAATCGCCCATTTTTCGCAGGGCCTGTTTCGCAGCACGGCTGCTCACCAGGTCGGCCTGAGAATGGAACAGTTTGGCGATTTTTAGCAGTTCTTCCTTGCGCGACATGACACAACAACGGCAGAGCCGATTTGCTCCTTTTACGGGTGGTTTGCGTGCCGGTTTAACGCGCTGGGCAACGGGCCGTTCCGAGGCGCTTGAGGTTTCCGTCTGCCAAGGGACGGTCACTCGCCCAGCACGCGGCAAGTTCCCCGCATCGGCCACGCCGGAGCGGAACTCGCCGGCCCGGATCCAAATTCCTGCACGGGCCTAGCAGTAAAAAGAAACAGGTTCGCCATTGGCCTTTGGCGGACTTGTGTCTCTCATGTGCTCGTGCCTGAGCAAAAGGCAATTTCGTTTTGTACAACGCAATTGTTTCAGTACTTGTGTTATTCTTTTCTGCTTGTACGTGCGGCATCTGATAGCGATCAGGCGAATGAACCGTTCGATCTGATTAGGTCCGTCGCGCCAGAAAGTTCGAGCATTTGGCAGGAGTGGAAAAAAGCAATAGCCGCCGATGCCGACACAGAACTACAAAAGCTGGAACGCTGTCGCACGCAACGCGATTGCAATGCGGCGGAAGAGAAGTATGCCGCATTGTGAAGGGAGCCAGGGATAAAGACGATCCCGCCAAAATCGAATTTGTTCACAGACGGATCAACGGCGAAATCCGATATGAGCCCGGCACAGTGGGGACTCCCAGACCATTGGTCTTTGCCGGTTGACGTCGAGGGCGAAGGCTCCCTCAACACCGGTGTAGGCGACTGCGAAGACTACGTACTCGCCAAAGCGGCCGGCCGGCCCAACAGCAGTGCCGAGGATCGCGCCGTTAGGCCCTGGCAATCCGCCCAGCACCTCCACGGGCAGCACCGCGCCCAGCAATGCGCCAGCCGCACCTGCGCCCAGCGCGCCGGTGGTTGGCTCTACCGGCACGTCAACGACCGGATCTAGTGCTACGTCCATAAGCGGGTCCGGCGGCAGCAGCATTGGCAGCTCCAGCGGGCGTTAGATCGTTACGTTGGTTCTGGCCCTGAGCGCAGTTTCCAATCGCGCTTTAAATGGCAAACGGCGACTTCGCGCATCGTAAAACTGGCAGCCGCGTCTGCGGCCGGCGTGTCGGCCCATATTATCGTTCGAGAATTTTCCAGTTGTTGTAATAGATAAACTTAAAGCTTTGCGTCAGAAGTCGAACACCAAAAACTACGGCCCGCATGACGGCGGGGAATGGCGTCGGGCGAACGATGTCGACGAACAGGCAATAGCGCGTTTGGTTGGTTTCGTTAGCGGAATAGTGCAGGAGCGTATCGTCAAATATGAACAGCTTGTTGTCGCACCAATAGTTGATCCTATCTCCGACCTCGATGTAGGCGGAACGATCTTTCATGTCGTTCAGGTTGTACAGGATTCGCATCGAGGCGCGCAGGTATCCAAAATGCTTCGAAGTGGAGACCTTTTTATTGAAGACAGAGACCCCGATCGTCTGAATGTATTTCCATGGTTCATGAAACGCAGGAATATTCACGACGGTGTCGACGTTGATGCCATACCATCGGAAGAAAACCATTGTTCGCGGAAATTCTTTAGCGCGTTCTTCCAATTGACCGACAAGGTTCTGGTCTTTCGCAATTGATATCAGACGCTTCACCTCGTCCTGATAAGAGGGCGGTAGATCCTCCAGCCGATAGACGCCTTTGTTGATGTACGGCAGCGACAGCAGATCCAGCAAAATATTGAATGGCGACAGGAGCCAGGTCCCGAATCCGTTGCCAATGAAATAGCGCCGAACCGTCGACAGGTTCAGCCCCTTATTACGGCTGACGTCATAGGCGCCGCATGCGAGGTAAAAGATTGCGATCTTTGGAAAGAAATACGCAAATGGGCAGAGAACGCCGATCGGGAACAACACTCGCCTGACAAAGTATTTGCATACTCTGGTTACGCGTTCTCTACCCGTCAGCGTCTCGGCAACTGTTGTGCTCATCCCGTTCACTCCGTGATCGCGGCCCACCCTTTATCACCGTAACACAGCGGACCGTACCTCTGGCCCACGGTACGATCAATCCCAGTGGCATTGTCAGCTATTGGCCCTTAGCGGACATTGCGATCATCGATATGCGCTTTCGGGGTCAAACGGCCATTCCAATCGCCTTTGATAAAACGTCTATTTTTGAGGATTGGCGGACCTGTGCGTAGGCGACCCAATCTGATCCTGCCCGCTGAATGAGATGGCAATAATGGAGACTCTTCATGGAAACTATAAAATATGAGA
>DASSYL010000169.1:0-3544 GCA_035703315.1 Candidatus Acidiferrum sp.
TGCGGCCGGGATTTGTACACTACGAAAAAACTTTGGCGCCGGGCAGTTCGAACGATTATGAAGATGCGAAGCGGTTCGCATTCGATGTGGGCGGCAGCGTGGAATATTACGCATCGCGGCATTCCACGATTCGCTTCAACATGGGCACGACGTTCATTCATTATCTGACGGGACGTCCCGATCCGCGGCAGCCGCCGGTGAGCGTGCTGTCGGACGATTTCTACGCCACGCAGGGGAACTTCCGGGCGACGACCGGGTATGTGTTCCGGTTTTGATAAAAGCGCACAGAATGCTTCGCGGTGCGAACGGCCCCGTTGTAAACTTCGAGTCGCCCTGATTCGAACGACACCGCCCCCTGGCGCCCTAGAATGGCTGAGCCGACCACTCAAGACGCTCCCGCACTGCTCAGTCCGCTGCGCGTGCTGCCGGACCTAGCGTGGTACCACCTGGCTGATCCGCGATCGCCGGTATTGGATCAGCTTGCCGAACATTTCGGAATTCACCCGCTGCAAGTAGAAGATTGCCGCGAAATTGACAAAACCGCGCACGTGGAGGAGTCCGAATCGTACTCCTTTATTGTGATCAAGCTGCTGGGAGCCGCGGTGACGGGCAGGCTACGGCGCAAGAAACCGGCGGGCGGCGATTCGAACCAAGGCAATGCAAGTGGAAGGAGCGAAATCGCGGATGCTCCGATGCGGCTGCTGTTTGAGGACTTCAATATTTTTCTTGGGCGAGACTGGCTGCTGACAGTCAGTGAAGGCGCGGGTGATTCCGAGCTGGTGCGGGCCGTGGTCGCGCGTGTTACCGCCAAAACATCGGCGAAATCTTCCGATCGCGTTGCGCACGCATTGATTGATGTTGCGGTCGACCGCTACTTACCGGTGCTGGACAACGTTGCGGAAGCGATCAGCGACGCGGAAAACATTGTGCTGCATTCGCCGGAGCCAGCGATTTTGCGTGAGATTTTCCGGTTAAAACGGATGTTGCTGGTGTTCCGACGCGTGGCGTCTGCGATGCGGGACGTGGTGAGCCAGATGACGCGACGCTATGAAGTGACTGAACATCGAGCGGACCGCGAACTGCGCATCTATTATCGCGATATTTCCGACCACCTGATACGCGTAACGGAACTGGTGGAGACGTACCGCGACCTGCTCTCCGGCACGCTGGACATTTATCTTTCAGCGATGGCCAATCGGACCAATCAGATCATGAAAGTGCTGACGATCTGGGGGACCGTTTCGATACCGCTGGTGGTGCTGACGGGCTTCTACGGGATGAATGTGAAACTGCCGGGGCAGGAACATCCGCATGCGTGGTATTGGATTACCGGCGCAATGATTGTTTCCACGCTGGGCGGCCTGGCGCTGTTTAGACGAAAAAACTGGTTTTGACGGCGATGTTCTGACTCACCTTCTCTAGCGAGTTAGGCCGCTTGCAGTGTTTGCAGTATGGCCGCGGGCGCGGCCGAAAGGCTATGTTCAGTTGCAGGTAAGCAGCCCCAGCCCGGGGAGTTTCCATGCAGTTCGGAAGATTTCATGGAATTGCTCTGCTCGCACTCGGGGCGATTTTGCTGTTTATACAGGTGGTGGTGAGCTTTGAGGACCGTTCAGCTTCTTCTGCAAAGGCTGCTGCTTCTCAGCAACGGGCGGAGACCGACGGTCAGCCAGCCGACGGGCGTCTGCGCGAACTGAGTTTTTTGCCCGGGATTATTGGGATCGCGCTGGCTGGCGCCGGATGGTTTGTGCTGGTGCGGGCGCAGCGCAAAGGAATCCCGGGTAGTGCAATGGAGGACCGCTCCAGCGGCCCGGGAGCTCATGTCTCCACGCCGACGATTTGGAAGGAACGCTAGCCGAAACAGCCCTGCCTGCCGGCGGCCGCTCTATATTACTCGGCTGCGATCTGGGTCCAAGGATAAGCCTTCATGTCGCGGAGCTCTGGTTTTTGCCAGGCGAGCTCAGGATGAGCGGCCAAGTGTTGCGCGGCGAGGAAATCGTGGCCGCAAGCGTGGCCGGCGGCAGCAGTGAAAGTCAACTTCGCCGCCAGGGCAGAGTCGGTGGCTTTGTTTTGCACGGCGCCCGCGGTTCCATAAGGCGGCTGCCATGCGCCCATACCGCGTCGGGACATTTCGACGTGGCCGCAAAGGGTGCGTTCGCTCGGTTCATTTTTTCCAGTAACGGAATCAACATGGTCGGCGAGGAACTTCTGCGCCGCGGCAACGTCGATCTTGCCTTTGTTTTGCTGCATCAATTGTTCCCAACGTTGGTGGCGAGCGTTGCCGCTGAGGCCGGGGTCTTTCAAGTCAAAATTGGTTTCTTCGGCGGCGAGCTTGCGGTTGATCGGGAAATTTGAGCCTACGAAGTAACCGTCGGTTTTGCGCTCGAGGGTGACGTTTTTCAAGCCTAGCTCAAGGCTGGCGATTTCATCCTTTTTGGTGTCGGCGATGAGCCAATCGTTGGCGTAGCCGCCGTTGTTGCCTTCCTTGAAGATTCTGGCAACGTCATCAATCGAAGCGGAATACTGCATGGCTTTGCGAGCGCGAACAAATTCGGGAATGCCGCGGAAATCGTAGCCGGAGAAACCGGTGATGGTAGTTTCGGTGATGACCATGCCTGCGGAATTGATGCCGAAGTCGTCTGCGCTGTGGATGAGGCCGGGCAGGCCATCCATCACGAAGCGGTAGCCGTTGGCGGGCTGGATGTCGAAGGCGATGGTCCAGCGCGAGCCGTCCATGTAACCGGTCCAGTTGTTGTGGGCGATGACGATCTTGCCGTCCTTGGTGTAGCTGCCGGTAGCGACGAAGGCACTGCAGTGGTCGGGTGCGGTGACGGTGGGCAACGAAGCGATCTTGTGGTCTTTATCGTATTGGCCGACGTAGTAGCTCCACTCTTCGGCGCCGTTCATGACGACGATGTCCCATAAATCGAGCTTGATACCACGCGCGTTGACGCCGTCGGCGATACCCTGCATTTCGTCGCGATATTCCTGCTCGATATGCGGCCACCAGACATCCTGGGCGGCTTGGCGGAAAAAATTCCAGTCCTTGCCGTTGTCGTGGGTCAGTTCGAGAAGAAAAACTTTTTGCAGGTCGGCGATTTCAGGCGCGAGAAGGTAGCCGTGCTGGTAGCCGATTTGTTTGGGCGTGCCGGAGAGGCTAACGACGGTCCAGCCATGGAGAGGGGGCTTGCGCGAGGAGCCGGAGAGGAGCGTCGCGTCCACGCTTGTGGGCGGCTCGGATGGCGTTCGCGAGAGAGCGAACGCGGTGGAGCAGACCGCTATGACGAGAAGGGCGAGGGAAACGATGCGGCGCATATAGCCTCCGGACTGAGATAGAGAAATTACAGCGCGTGGGAGGGTTTGACAAGGGTGCTGAGAGTCTCGTCGCGAGGGAGTTGCCAGCGATTCGAGTTTGACTATGGGGCTTTTTGGAGGGTGTCGAGATTTTCCTGGGCCAGCTGGTTTTTCGGGTCGAGTTGGAGAGCACGCTGGAAGTGGGTGATGGCTTGGTCTTTCTGGCCGAGTTCGGCGAGCGCCGCGCCGAGGT
>DASSYL010000206.1:0-3152 GCA_035703315.1 Candidatus Acidiferrum sp.
CGCGGACGCCCCGGCAGGAGAGAGAATCGTGGTGAGCGGGCGGGTATTAGACGAGAGTGGGCGTCCCGTGCGCGGCGCGTTGATCGAAGTTTGGCAAGCAAACGCCGCCGGCCGTTATAGGCACAAGCTGGATCAGCACAATGCTCCGCTCGACCCGAACTTTGATGGCTGTGGGCGCATGATCACGGACGAAAGCGGGCATTACAAATTCATATCGATCAAGCCGGGTGCCTATCCTTGGGGCAATCACGACAATGCCTGGAGGCCGGCTCACATTCACTTTTCGCTTTTCGGGGCAGGTCTGCTCAGCCGCTTGGTCACGCAGATGTATTTTCCCGGTGACCCGCTTCTCGCGTTCGATCCGATTTACAACTGCATCCCGGATGAACAAGCCAAGCAACAACTGATTTCTTCATTCGATTGGGAACACACGGTCCCCGGGTTTGCCTTGGGATACCGGTTCGATATCGTTCTGCGTGGGCGAGAAGCTACGCCGATGGAGAAGTGACTTGAGCGAACAGGCAAACCTTGTCCCGACGGCGTCGCAGACAGTTGGTCCTTTTTTTTCGATTGGATTGTGCCCTCACAATCCCAGCAACCTCGTCCCGGAACAACGTTCAGCAAACGCGCGGGTGATTACGATTCGCGGACGTGTTCTGGACGGTGACGGGCAAGCCGTGCCCGATGCGGTTTTGGAAATTTGGCGGGCAAACGAGAACGGTGGCTACGCTAAGCCAGGCGATACCGCTTCCCTAAACCGACGTGGTGTACTGAGCGGCTTTGCCAGGATTCCGACGAACGAACATGGCGAATTTGAAATACGAACGATCCGGCCAGGAGAAATAAGAGTCAACGAAGAAACGCACGCGCCGCACCTGTCGGTCGTGATCTTTATGCGTGGGCTGCTGCGCCACCTTCTGACCAGAATCTATTTTCCAGGCGAAGTCCCTAACGAGAGAGATCCGGTGCTCAGCGTAGTGCCTGCGGGGCGAAGAAAGACCTTGATCGCCGAGCAGTCCAGCGATAATCAAGGTGAACTCGTTTGGAACGTTTATCTGCAGGGGCATCAGGAAACCGTTTTTTTCGAGGCATGACAAGAGAATGAAAATCCGAATGATCAGAACATTGTGCGCATTGGCGTTGCTTGCGGCGAGTCGCGTCGCCGCACAATCTTCGCCTCCCGAAGGGGAAATGTTGGCCGCGCAGCCGCCGATGGGGTGGAACAGCTGGGACGGCTACGGCACCACCATCAACGAGGAACAGGTCAAAGCCAACACAAAGTGGATAGCCGAAAACTTGAAAGCGTCCCGCTGGGAGTACGTCGTCATTGATATGGAATGGTTTGTTACGAATCCCACGCCGGAAGGGAACTCCAAATCGTCCAAGTACGCCCTGGATACGAACGGACGCTACATTCCGGCGGAAAATCGATTTCCGTCGTCTGCGGGCGGCAAGGGATTTAAACCGCTTGGCGACTACGTTCACTCGCTCGGGCTGAAGTTCGGAATTCATATTTTGCGCGGCATTCCGAAGAAAGCAGTAGAAGTAAATGCTTCGATTGCGGGATCGAGCTACCACGCTGGCGACGCCGCCGACACCGGCGAAACTTGCCCGTGGAATCCCGATAATTTCGGTGCAGATTCGAGTAAACCTGCCGCGCAGGCATACTATGATTCCATCGCATCTCTGTATGCTAGTTGGGGCGTGGATTTGATCAAGGTAGACTGCATCAGCAGCCATCCCTACCGTAGCGACGAAATTCGCATGCTGAGCGAAGCGATTCGCAAGACCGGCCGGCCGATTGTGCTGAGTCTGTCGCCGGGCGCGGCACCTCTTGAAAAGCTCGAGGAGATGCGAAAATACGCGCAGATGTGGCGGATTTCCGACGACGTCTGGGACATCTGGCACAGCGACGTTCCGTATCCGCAAGGGCTAGGCGACCAATTTGCAAACTTGCTGAAGTGGGCTGGCAAGTCGCAACCCGGGGGTTGGCCGGATGCGGATATGCTGCCGCTCGGTTACCTTGGACCTGCGCCGGGCTGGGGCCAGCCGCGGCAAACGCGGCTTTCGCACAACGAACAACAAATGCTGATGACCTTGTGGGCCATTTTTCCTTCGCCGCTGATGATTGGCGGAGACCTCACCGCGGCGGACGCGTGGACAAAGTCGCTGCTGACAAATGCTGACGTGATTGCCATGAATCAGCACTCCACCAACAATCATCCGGCGATCGTCACCGACACACTCGTGGTGTGGGTAGCTGACTCCACGCAGAACAACGGTAATTACATTGCGGCTTGCAACCGAGGAAGTGAGTTGACAGAGATTCGTTATCCTTGGAAGGATCTCGAACTTTCGGGGCGCGAGTACGCGTTGCGCGAATTGTGGCGGCACGAGGATGCCGAGAAGGCAACGGAGTTAACGGGAAAGTTGGAGCCCCATGCCTGCGTCCTCTATCAAGCCACAAAAGTGAACTGAATCGCCGACCATGATCGATCGAATCGACGCGCATCATCATTTGTGGCACTACAACAAACAAGAGCACGACTGGATCGGCGCAGGCATGGAAACAATCGCGCGTGATTTCACCGCGTCAGATTTACAGGCGGAACTAGCGCCGTGCGAAATCAGCGGAAGTATCGTCGTTCAGGCTTGCCAGACGCTCCACGAGACGGAGTGGCTGCTGGATTTGGCTGCGGACTCGCTGTTGATCCGTGGAGTTGTTGCCTGGGCGCCCATCGCTGATCGCAACTTTCCCAAAGTTCTCGAGGCCTTAAAGACCCACAAAAAACTGAAGGGCCTGCGCCACGTCATTCAGGCTGAACCCGACGACGAGTTCATTTTGCGCTCGGATTTCAACTCAGGAATCGGTGCGCTTGCCGGCAGCGGCTTAATTTACGACATCTTGATCTACGAACGCCACTTGCCTGCGGCGATGAAGTTTGTCGACCGCCATCCCGGGCAAATTTTCGTGCTCGACCACCTGGCAAAACCGCGCATCAAGGAACAGTTGCTTGAACCGTGGCGCACCAACCTGTTCGAATTGGCCAAGCGCGAAAATGTTTATTGCAAACTATCCGGCATGGTGACCGAGGCGAACCGGGATAATTGGAGTGCCGCAGATCTCCGTCCGTACATCGACGCCGCACTCG
>DASSYL010000231.1:0-4418 GCA_035703315.1 Candidatus Acidiferrum sp.
CAGGCTTGATTGGAGATGTCATTTAGGTCCCCCGAAATGCGATCGTGCTCTCACACACAAACAGGCGGCAAATAGTCCGCCGACTCAACCTTTCAAATCTGCGGCCGAGCTAAGTACGGTCAAAAATGGCAGAAGGAAGGCAAGGTGTGCTGCTGCAATGACGCTCGCCGGCAAAACCGGCGGTACTCCGTTAAACTGAACAGCAAAAATTGGCACTTGATCCCGGGAAGAGGCGCGCCAATAGCCGTTGCAGCTGCCCTAGTTGTAGTAAGTCGGGCCGAGCGGAGCCGGCGGGCGCGGATACGAATAATAGGGCGAGGGAGCCGGCTCGTAGTATCGCCGCGACGGATAACCGTATTCCTGAGGTGCAGCAGACCAGTTCGGCCCGGAATAAACCGGGCCCTCATCGCAGATTCGAATTCGGTGAACAATCTCGCGTCCGTACGGGTCAATTCGCCGCTCGAGAAGAATACGGCAAAATGCATCGCGCTCGACGGGCACGCCATACGGGTGCGCGCCGTATAAAGGCAGATCGAGATCACCAGCCTTCGCAAAGGAAACCGAACAAATCGCCAAGCCAGCAAGCGCCAGTCCGATGACGATGCGGCGCGCACCAGTCTTACACGACACGCGTGACATGGTACTCTCCCTGTTAATCGGTGACCGGACTTTTTTCATATCCAGTTCGCGCCAATGGTGTCCTCTGTTAGCGGCAGTTTGGTGTCCTTCGACGTGCCAAACTGGGACACATGAAGGAACACGGTCCGGGGACCTGCGTTGGTGGCCGGGACGTAACGGCCTTAACGAACGCGCAGAAGGGAATACTGGCGATGCCGCGCTTTGGAATTCCTCGCCTCGAACCCGATGAGCAAGTCAACAAAGCCATGCAGGTCAATTGGCGCCGCGGACTATTGCGGATCTGGCTGCTCGTGTCCGCTGCCTGGATTATGGGATGGGCGGTTTATCTGATTTTGTACGGCATACAGGGCGGTTTCCGAAGCTCAGGTGACTTTCTTGCGCTTCCAGTTCTTTTGCTCGGGCCGCCGATTGCCCTGCTGCTGTTTGGATTGGTCGCGGGATGGGCTTTTCGTGGCTTCAAGCCAGAATAGGGCCAAGTTCTCGTCATTTCCGGTTGCAGCAGGGCGCAAATCGGCCACGTTCGCGAAGGCGCGGGTTGCTAACTCGAAAATGCAGTGCGATAGTTTGGGCTTCGAGGACGGCAGCCTTCGCTGCGTTGGGATTTCCGATGACCGTGGTGAATGGTGGCGACGCGCCCGCGTGTGAACCATCGAATCTGCGTGGAATGCGCATTCTCCTGGTCGAGGATTCCTGGCAACTCGGGATTGCCTTGAAAAGCCTGCTTCGTAGTTTCGACGCCGAAGTGGATGGACCAGTTGCCACCACGATGGACGCCGAGCATCTGATTGCCCAACACGTTCCCGATGCCGCAGTGGTCGACATCAATCTTCGGCAGGGCGAGCGGTCGTATGGCCTTATTGATCGATTGATTGGTCAAGGTGTGCCTGTCGTCGTGACGTCAGGCTACTCTGATCTTCCGATGGTTCCGGCGAAAGCACATATCCTCGAGAAACCTATCAGCGAGGAAAAGCTTATCGCGATTTTGCGCTCCGTTGCCGATACTCACTAAGCTCCTTTCTCATCTCTAATCGATCGGGACATTGATTTCGCAGCGCACGCCGTCCGTTGCGAAGGCAAGATTGACCGTTCCGCCGAGTTCGTGCGGGATCAATTCGCGTATGAGATTGGTGCCATACCCGAGTTTGGGCGGAGCGGCCACCGTTGGGCCGCCTGTTTCATGCCATTCGATTTTCACCTGAGGCGGTCCACCGTCGTGTTGGTAGCGATCCCAATTCACCGAGACATGACCGTTTGGACTCGACAGCGCGCCGTATTTAACGGCATTCGTGACGAGCTCATGAAGGGCCATCGCCACCGCCTGAGTTGTTGCTGGAGTGAGCGTGACGTCGGGACCACCGATCATCGTGTTGGCCATCGTCGCGTAAGGCGCCAGCTGATTATGAACAAGGTCGGCAAGATTCACGCCGCTCCAGCGATTTTGGCTGAGCAGTGAATGTGCATTTGCCATTGATTGAATGCGTTTATCGAGCACTTCGACAAACTGGTCGATCGAGGTGCTGCCCTGACGGGTGTACGCGCTGATTACAGCTACTCGCGCCAGAAGGTTCTTCACGCGATGGTCGAGCTCCGCGATCAGTAATCCCTGGCGCTCGTCCGATTGCTTGCGCTCCGTAATATCAAGAGTCAGTCCCTTCAGACGTACACAGTGACCCGTCGAATCAAATTCCGCGCTGGAAGATTCCTCAAGCCAAATTTGCCGCCCGTCAGGGCATCCGAAGCGAAAAGTCATTCTGTAGGAAGGCTTTTCGGGACGGACTGAATGAACAAGTTCTTTGAATTGCGAGCGGTCACCGGGATGAACCCGTTCGAGGAATTCTGCGGCAGAAAATCCATGATTTGGATCGAAGCCCAAAATTTGCGCAGCGTTGTCGCTCCGCTGCGACGAGTTGGTCCGGGAATTCCATTCAAAGGCCATCACTCCCCCGGCGGTCAGCGCTTCCTGAAGCCGGGTCTGACCCTCCAAGAGTGCGGCTTCGTGGTGACGGCGCTCCGCGAAAAGCGAAGCAAGAACGAGTGCGCAGAGCGAGATGGCGAGGATGCTCGCCTGGGCACCCAGAATGCGTTGCTCGATCGGGATAGCGGGTTCGCCGAGATAGCCGATACCAAACGTGGTCATCCACACCAATGTAAACGCAATGATGAAGGCGGCCGCAGCGGCGAAGATGGGGCGACAGCGGGCCGAAATCCACAATAAAAGCGGGAACAGCGCTGCGATGGGAACGACGATTCCCCAATGGCCCTGCGGAAGAAGAATGACAAATCCGCTCACCCAGCCCAGCGCCACAAGGGCTACGATGCCTTCGACAAGCTCCCTCCGCCGCGGCGGCTCCCGCGCTGCCGAAGCAAGTTCGATCATTAGCGGTGCGACAGTGAGGATTCCGAGCGCGTCGGAAGCGAACCAGTGTTGCCATGTTGCCAGAATCGGTGCGGTCGAGCTGTGGAAGTACAAGAACCCTGCCGTTCCGCCCATTCCCGAGATGGCGGCCGCGACGGTAGCCGCACCCAGTAAGCCCAGTACATGACTCAGGCGGTCGAGACTAAATGTCGGACCGAAATATCGTTGGATCAGCCATCCCGCGAGCAGCGCCTCGCCAGCATTGCACACGGCGAAGACGACCGCGCCCATGAAAGTCCGGTCGCCCAACAAGTTGGCCACGATGGTCGCAACTGCGGCGCCGGCTGCCACCGGCAACCGCGCGCCCGGCCCCAGTGCGATCAGGGCACCCGCGGCGATGCCTGAAGCCGGCCAGAACACGGCCACACCGTCAGGTTTGGTCAACAAAAGAAGACTCAGCCGAGCTGCAAGGAAATACGCAACTCCAACAAGAACAAATAGCCAAATAGAACTAGCCCACTGCCGTCTTGATCGACGAACGGAAGACAGGTGGCCAGGAGCATGCGCCGATAGAGAGTCCAGCAAATTGTCCCCTTTCGTTGCGTCGTTTCATGCTAGCACGACCCCATGTGGGGCGGGCAGGTATCCGCATTCTCAGGCTGACCGATTTGTCCCAGATTTCCTGGCTTCTTTGCAAGCGAAGACGATCCACGGTGGGCGCACGCCTGATCTGCGATGCATTGCCCCCCCTCCACACTGTTAATGCGTTTCGCGGGACGTTGCGTGCGCGGCTAGGAAAAGGGGCGAACTTTGTGTACGCCCGGTAACGCGAATGGCATCCTCGCGTCTTTTGCGTGCGAGGGCGGCTTCGCCACCGGTCGTGTCACGATAGAGCGATAGCCTTTCGAATTCATCCCGCTGCTGAGGTGTGATTGCAACGTCCGTGTACGTCCAGCGATCGGGCGCTGCGACCGATTCATCGAGCATCGCTTTGAGCTCGCGATACAGCCGCAGGTAAGCAAGGAGTTTCTTGACCGTTTCCCAGGCATACCGCGGATAGAACAAAAACGGATTTTCGATCTTCATACCTGGCCGGCGATCACGGCGAAATTTCAGACGGATGATGCCGCCTTCAAGCGGGTGCACGCCTTCCAGTGGAATCGTTCGGCTGACGAGCAGGAGGGTCAACATCGTTGCCTCCGGTCGCCCCAGCTTGCAGGCCGCAGCGCGGCGAATGATCGTGCGAATGTGGTCCGATGAGTAATAGGTTGCCCAGGCCGCGCGATAGGCGTCTTCCCATTCTTCATCGCTCATCTTGCAATGATGCGAGACGCGATGACTGGTGTCGTATCTGTTCATGTCCGGATCCATCCAGACGCCTTTCTGCCAAAGCACCTTGTGGTCTTCCGAGCCGGGCAGGGGC
>DASSYL010000283.1:0-8590 GCA_035703315.1 Candidatus Acidiferrum sp.
AGCAATTACATGGACCCGGACCAGCTAACCTGGCTGACGAATCAGCTGCAGAACTCGACCGACGAGTGGAAGATCGCGTTTTTTCACCACCCTCTTTATTCGTCCGCTGCGGCGCACGGCTCTTCAGTGGAGTTGCGTGGAATTCTAGAACCACTGTTTCAGCGATACGGGGTGCAGGTAGTTTTTTCCGGACACGATCATGTTTATGAACGGATGACCCCGCAAAAAGGAATCGCCTATTTTACAGCAGGGTCGTCTGGACAACTGCGGCGCGGCGATATTCGCGGGGCGGCATTTAGCGCGAAGTCGTTCGATACGGATTGTGCGTTCATGCTGGTAGAAATCACGCCGAATGAACTTTATTTTCAGACCATTTCGCGAACTGGGGAAACCGTGGATTCGGGGAAGGTCGTGCGGGTCGAATCGAAAAAGGAAAATGCTCCGGCCGGAACGCGTCCGCAGCAGGTTACGCCGCCGACTGCACCGCAGGTCACCGCGCCCCCGGGCGCGACACAGCCGCTCATGACACCAAGGGCTTTGCAGCCTGGCAGCGGCGTACAGACTCGTCCTCGGCTCTGACTAGCAGTCTCCGGTATAGGGGCGCGCGCAGATGGCAGTTAGCCTTTCTTCGCACAACCAGGCAGACCGGGCCGACGGCCCGCTTCCTCAGTTATGTAAATGCTTTCGGCAAGAACCAGGCCGCGATCCATCGTAGCGCATTCGGTTGAGCCTATTGCGCTCTAACGCACTCGAGAACATGAATCCATGGCGAGCCAGACCGCACAACAAGCAACGTTGACGGATATTTATCTCAAACAAGCCGTACGGGTGCTGGCCCTAATCGGCGTTCTGCTGGTCATCGCGTTTTGTTTTTTCGCGAGCTCGATTTGCATTGCAGTGGTGCTGGCTGCGTTCGTGGCAATTCTGGCCGACCCTGCAGTGCAATTCTTGGAACGGCTGCGGATTCCTCGCTATCTGGCCGCCGCGCTGATCGTGCTGGCGGGCGCGGCTGTGCTGAGCGCTCTGGTTTACGGTTCCTATTTGAAAGTGTCGGCATTCTCGGACAACTTTGAAGTCTACGCGGACCGCCTCCGCGAGCTGATTGCACCGATCAATGATCGGGTACAGCACGTTCGGGACTCGGCCAGCGAGCTGGTCCATGAGACCACGGCCAAGGGAAGACCCGAGATGCGAGTCCGGGAGACCACGTCGTGGGCGACTTACCTGGCGCGCGGAGTCGGATCGATCGGCGGAGCACTCATCATCGCGGGCGTGGTGCCGTTCCTGGTGTTCTTCATGCTGAATGTGCGCGAGAAGCTCTATACGGCGTTCAAGGCACTTGCGGGAGACCGGGTGGAGGTTGACGCACTGCTCGAGAAGGTCAAGGCGCTGGTGCTTGGATACACGGTTGGAAATATTGTAATTGGGGCGGCCCTCTCGGCCGTGAGCATCCTTGTTTTCTGGAAAGTCGGGCTGACGCCGGCGGTCACGTTGGGAGTCGTCAGCGGCTTGCTAAATTTGATCCCGTTTGTAGGGATGGCGCTAGCCGTAGCGGTCCCAGTGGTGGCAGGACTGGTGCAGTTCCACAGCACGGTGCCGTTTCTGGTCGTGATCGGCGTAGTCAGCGCATTGCACTTGGTCGCGGCAAATTTGCTGCTACCGCGATTTGTGGGATCGCGCCTTGATGTGGGGCCGGTTGCAGCGACGATAGGTCTGCTTTTCTGGGGGTGGCTGTGGGGAATTCCGGGAATTCTCCTGGCAGTACCGCTGACGGCGGTGTTGAAACTGCTGGCGGATGCGGACCCAGCTCTGGCGCACTTATCGAATGTGCTGGCCCGAAATCCGCGCCGATCTCTTCGCAGGAAAACTGTAAAGGCAGAAAGCGCGGAACCAGCAATGAATAAGGTAGGTTGAGTGCGAACTTCAGGCGATTTTAGTGAGAGGGGCTACGGAGCGGCGCCGGGAACGGCGAGTGTGCCGGACGTGGTCGGTGAGTTCGGACGACCAAAGAACGATCACGACCGGAACGCAAACTACCGCGGTTGCTAGCAGGACAAAGGCAAAAAACTCAAGCAAGGTGCTTAAGGTCTGGAGCAAATCGGCCATGGTCCGCCTCTTTCGCGCTGCGCTGGTTGAAGCGTGGGATAAAGTTAGTCCGAACGGGAGGCCCATACAAGACCATCAATCCTGTATTTTTAGGGAGCAAGGTCACTAGATTGAGTGTCGAAAGAAGGGCCAAACCGACCTGACGCCTGCGGACCGCAGGAAGTACTAGCCCCGCTTTCTACTAACCCTGCTTTGTGGCTATGGCGTGAGCGGGTCGGAAGTGTTCGCGAGCGCAGACGGGTCGACGGTCTTTTGTGTCAAAGGGTCGAAGACAAAGAGTTCACTGCTGGGCCATGCGGCACGCGCCTCCTCAATGCGGTTTCTGGCTTCATGCAAACCCTTGACCACCTCGATGCACACCGTGGTGTTGTCGGCTTCGCGCTTGAAAATCTGATAGGAGCGGTCACTGTCGAGAGGGCTCTGCATGGTCCATCAACTCCGTGCGAACGGCAGCTGCATGTCGCCGTAGGTTTCGTCGGGGAATTTGCGAAGATTCTCGTTCGGCGGCAGTTGGCTGTCGGTCTTCGAATTTTTTCGTGGCGCTCGCGCAGTCATCCTGGCCTTGTTTCTGCGGCGTTTCTTCAGCTTTTTAAGAGCGGCCATTGCGTAATCCTCCGTAGCCTTCGGCGCGCATTCCACGACCGGGCATGCAAAGTATGCAAAGCTCAGCTGGCTTTCCTCACCTTGGCGGCTACCTTGCCATGCTTGGCCGGCAACTTTTTCGTTTCGGCGCCCGCCGATGAGCGCGAAGCCAGACTTTTCTTGAGCGCATCCATCATGTCGATCACGGGAGCGCGTTTTTCCGCATCCTCGACTTCGACCGGCTGGCCGCGCCGTTTGGCCTGGACCAGCTTGCGCAAACGATCCTGAAATTCATCGTGATATTGCGCCGGCTTGAAAGGCTGCATCATGGTGGCGATAAGCTGTTCTGTGAGCCTAATTTCCTGCTGCTTCAGATTTACGGCTTCCAGCGCGCCAAACTCCGGAACGCGGCGGATTTCGTTGGCAAAATACATGCTGTGAAGCAGCAGGCCGTGCTGATAAGCGCGCAGAAAGACCGTGTAATCCCGCTGATGCATGGTCAAACGGCCCAAGCCGATAGACTGCGTGTCTTCCAGCGCTTTTACGAGCAGCTGATAGGGCTTCCTGCCAGTTTCGTCGGGAACGCAAAAATAAGACGCGTCAAAAAAGATCGGGTCAATTTGGCTGAGCTTGGTGAAGGCCAGCACTTCGAGGATGCGGGAAGATTTTGCGGCCAACTTCTTGATCTCCTCTCCTTCCACCAAAACATATTGGCCTTCGTCTACTTCGTAACCTTTGATCACTTCGTCGCGTTTGACGAAACGCTCGCAGGTTGGGCAAAAGAGCGGTTGTCGCAGCCTTGTATGACACACGGTATGCAGTTGATGCAGATAGGTACGCTCACTGCGCGCGGCCGCGAACAGTTTCACGGGAATGGAAACGAAACTAAGGACGATCGAGCCTTTCCACACTGATGAAGGCATGGCACTCCTTGCGACACTGCAAATTGAGGCTCCGGACCGCGCTAGGCAGTCGGTCCGGAGCTGCTATCGCTAGACCTTCGCTTAGCTCTCGCCAGAGAAACTACGCCCGCGCGGATTTCGCTTTGCCGCTACGCTTTCCACGGTGTGAACTCTCCGGCTCTTCTTCTCCTTCCGAGCCGCTGCCGGAATTCATCGCTTGCGCGTTGACTTCCTTGGCGAGTTCGGTCAGCTTCCCATCCGTTTCCTTCTCCTCATCGAGTGTTTGCTGTAAAAGGTTTACGGCGGCCTCCTCGCCAAGCAACTCCGCAAACGTGCGAACAGTGCCGTAACCGGCAATTTCGTAATGTTCGACACGTTGCGCCGAGGCGATCAACCCGGAGTCTAGCGCCTCGCTGTCGGATTGTTCGTCGATTACTTCTTCGCCTTCCTGGATCAGACCCTCCATGCCGGCGCATTTGCGCCCTTTGGGGCTTTCGTCCATGGCGCTGAAAATTTGCTCTAGGCGGTCGATGTGGCCTTTGGTTTGCTCGAGATGCTGCGCAAAGCCTTCCCGAAGCGCGTCGGACTGAGCGGCTTTGGCCATTTTGGGCAGGGCTTTAACAAGCTGGTTTTCCGCGTTGTAAAGATCCCTGAGCTGTTCCACATAAAGCTCTTGAAGACTGTTTTCTGGCATGTTGCTTCCTCCGATAGTCGGTAAATCCTAGCAAGGCCCGGCGCGGAGCCCCTTCCCTATCTAAGGAGCGGCGGGCAGAGTTCGCCATACCGCTGATGCTCTATTTCGCAAGCCGATGCGCGGTAAGGCAAGAAAACGAGCGAGAGAACAGTGAAATTTTTTCCAACTGAGCCGTGCTTAAAAGTGCGCACATACAGCATGGTGCGAATCACACCGACAACGGAAATGGAATAGTTTGAAGCCTATGGAGGTGAACTTCTTATGGCCCGCCACTCAGGAAATCAATCAAGAACGAATAAACGCTGGGTTCAGCGCGTGAAGACGGATTCCACCCATCCGCCGCAGGGACTTTTTACAAAAAGCGCGGGAGCCATTGCGCGGTCACTGGCCAGCAAGCGGGTTTCGCCGAAAGGTCCCGGCTCCGGGATGAGGATGCTGACGTATTTCATCAATCGAGGAGGAAGGAATCTATCTGGTTCTCGGCGCGCGGTGCTCGAACGCGCAAAATCGCTGCTCAAAAAACGGATAGAGCACCGAAAGAAGGCTTGAACTTCAAGGATTTTGGGTTAGCGAAAGGAAGCCAGAGCCATTTACATGGATTCGTGAACTTCGATGTCACCTCGGCGGTCGGCGACTTCGGTATGGACACAGGTTTCTCGGCGCCGGAAGATCAAATCCACGCTGGCGCTGCCGACCCGAAGATTTTCAATGCGGAGTTCATTGAGGGCCGCCGGCAAAGTAGGGCGATACAGATGAATTTGCTGCTTATCGGCGACAACATTGATACCGATGCAGGCGCTGAGCATGAGGAAAACCGATCCGGCCGCCCAGGCTTGCGGCGCACAGGCTACGGGATACAAGGTGGGGCCGCTTCCGTCGGTTCGCTTGTGAAAACCGCAAAAGAGCTCGGGCATGCGCTGCAGCTCGATGTGGCGACTGGCTTCATACAGACCATTGAGGATTTCTGCCGCGAATTTTTGCAGGCCGTACCGCGCGAAGCCCGCGGCAATGATCGCATTGTCATGCGGCCAGATGGAGCCGTTGTGATAAGACATGGGGTTGTAACGCGCTTCCGAGGAACCTACGGTGCGCACGCCCCAGCCGGAAAACATTTCCAGACTCATTAGTACGGCCGCTACTGATTTGGCGCGCGATTCATCGGCGATCCCGCAGTACAACGCGTGTCCGGCATTCGAAGTGCGCACCGCGCATTGCCTTTTGTGACCGTCGAGCGCCATGGCATAGGTGCCCAATTGTTCGTTCCAGAAGGCTTGCTCGAATTTGATGCGTAGCGAGCGCGCTTCCCTTTCGAGTTTTTCCGCGAGCTCCGGCTCACCTAACGCGCGCGCCAGATGCGCTCCCGCACATTTTGCGGAATAGGCGTAGCCCTGAACCTCGCATAAGGCGATAGGAGGCTCGGCCATTTTGCCGTCAGCGTAGAAGACCGAATCGTGCGAGTCTTTCCAGCCTTGCTGTACCAGTCCGCGCATCGAACGTTTTTCGTATTCGATGAAGCCGTCGTTATCGCGGTCTCCGTAATCGTTCATCCACTCGAGCGCAGCTTTAACGTTCGGCCAGATTTTGGAGACGAAGGAAAAATCCCCCGTGCGGTCCAAATAGGCGCCCGCGAGCGTTACGAAAAGCGGAGTGGAATCGACACTGCCGTAATATTGCGCGAACGGGACTTCCCTGGTGGCGGCCATTTCGCCGCGGCGCATTTCGTGAAGGATCTTTCCGGGCTCGGCGTCCTGTTCGGGGATCTCTGCCATTGCCTGCGTTTGCGCAAGGTAGTTCAAAACGCCCTGCGCAAAGGAAGGCGCCGCCCATAGACATTCGAGAGCGGTGATGATTCCGTCGCGCCCGAAAACCGTGCTGAACCAGGGTACGCCCGCGTAGGGATACGGTCCTTCGGGATTGCCCTCCACCAACGTAAGAAGGTCCGCCGAGGAGCGTGTGAGCCACGAGTCGAAACTTTCGCTCGAGGTGGTTATGCGGCAATCTTCCAGCTGTGCACGTTCAAAAGGCGCGCTCAAAGTGGAAAAGGCCGCGGGAAAGGAAACAGGGTCGGGCCGCTCGGTATCGCGCTCGCAAGCAACCAGGCCGAACAAGGATTTCTCCGCATTAGGCTGCAGCGTGAACCTAAAGCGTGCTTCCTGCTCGCTGAGGGAAGCGGGCTTCGGCGAAAATTCAAAGCGGGTTCGCCGTACCACACCATCCAGTCCCCGATAGCCCAGGATCACCCGGTCGTCCGTGACCTCGTCGGGCAGCCGCTGGCCGGTGCGTTCGCGAACGGTGCCGCGCACTTCAAAGATATCCGCAAAGTCGGCGGCAAAGTTGACGCGGACAGTGATATCGGCGGGATCAGCGCCATAATTCAGCAGACGAATGTGAACGTAGCAGCCGGCGCGACGTAAAAATTGCAGTCGAAAAATGTGCAATGTTCCGCGCGACAACGCCGCAAAACTGCCAGAGTCGCTATCCACGTTGGTGAGATCGACGGAAAGAAATGCGTTGTCTTCGCGGATGGTCGAACCGAGCAACAGCGGCTGGCGTCCGTTGACATGTACCGCGAACTGCGACAGATGGCGGCATTCGGCATGAAAAAGGCCGAACTTGGAGGGCCCAACCAGCTCGATGTCGCCGAAGCGGTTGAACACGGCGAAGGTGTCGCCGTACTTGAGCACGCGGGTGCGGTCGTCCGCCAGGGCGGAGGACGCACGAACGTAATACTCGTTCTCCAGCCGAACGATATCAGCCAAGGTGAAGCCTTCCTACAGGGTCAGTGAGGAACCGAGCCGGGGCGCCGAAAGCGTCAAACTCTCGGCGTTTGCGAGCGACTCATAGAGCCTAACGTAGTCTTCCGCCATGCGGGAAGTCAAAAATCGCTTTTCGAATTCGCGCCGGCAGGCCGCCCGGCCGAGCGATGCCACCTTCGGGACAGCGGCAACGGCTTCCTCTACGCTGTTCACGATGAAGCCGCTCACGCCATCCCGCAGAACTTCGCTTACCGATCCACAATCAAAGGCAATGGTCGGCGTACCGCAGGACATTGCTTCGATCATGCAAAGGCCGAAAGGCTCAGGCCAGTCAATCGGAAAAACCTGCGCATAGGCTCCTCCGAGAAAATCGGACTTCTGGTCTTCGCCGATTTCCCCAATGTATTCGACCGACGGGTGGTCCAGCAGCGGCTTGATCTCTTTTTCGTAATACTCGCGATCAGTGGGATCCACTTTGGCTGCAATCTTGAGCGGCATCCCCGAGCGCAGTGCAATCTCGATGGCGCGATCGACGCGTTTCTCGCGCGCGATGCGGCCAATGAAGGCGAGGTATTTTTTCTTGCCTGAACCCGGCGCCCGAGTCGGCGCGGGCAGCCCATGATAGACATTGCCGATCCAGTTCGCGCGAGGCAGAGGTTTGCGCTGGCTCATGGATATCGAGACCAGCGGAGCATCGGGAAACGCGCAATACAGTGGCACAAGTTCGGGGATATTCAACCGGCCGTGCAGCGTAGTGAGATGCGGCACGGCGCAACGTTTTGAAAAAGGAAAATGCAGATAGTCCACGTGGAAATGGAGGATGTCGAATTCGTGCGCACGTTCGACCACGTTTTCGAGCATCACATAGTGACAGGCAAGCTGGTCGACGCTGCCCCCATCGAGTCTGAGTCCGCGGCGGCGCTGCGAGATTAAGCGGGCGGAAGTTTGCGAGTCGCCGCTGGCGAACAGCGTAACTTCATGGCCTTGCGCAACCAGTTCCTCCGTCAAGTAGGAAACGACACGCTCCGTGCCTCCATAAAACTGGGGTGGCACACTTTCATACAGTGGGGCAATTTGGGCGATTCTCATTGGTCTTTCCTGGTACTGAACGCTCCATAACGGTAGCCTTCGGAGCATAAGTTTGAAATAAGGCGAATTACGGAGTTCGTGGCGCGGAGTGTTCGTAGTTCCGGCGCTTAGAGCGGCTCGTTGCGCGCCGAGTAAAAATTCCAATCCTTCTTTGAATTGTACTATAGATTGGGCCAAGCGGGACCGAAGTCGGCTCGCGTGTACTCACAACCTTCAACCCCGCACCGCCAAACCATGCGGTCGCCTTGATTTTCTGCGATGGAACGATAGAGCCAGGTGTTGTGCCGTGGGCACTGCAAGAGATTGATACCTGGCTCCTCAACGGCCTCCGGAAGATCCGGCGTGCCAATTACCGTGAAGTAGCCATCGTAGGGCGAGTAGCGCACACTGCAGCCTTCGTATTCGCAGCGATAACAAGAAGAGATCTTGGAGTCAGCATCGGCCCAACCCGCCATTCCTTT
>DASSYL010000316.1:0-4369 GCA_035703315.1 Candidatus Acidiferrum sp.
CGCAAAGGCGGCGGCATTCTCAATTCCGTCGGCAAGCTGCGAGCTGCAGCCATGCAAGACTTGAAATCAAGAGCCCGCATTTTTCTCGAGCGTTTTGCCGAGCACGGCACAACCGCGATCGAAGCCAAAAGCGGCTACGGCCTCGATTTAACCAGCGAACTGCGCGTCTTGTCGCTACACAAAGAATTGGACGCCGAGCAACCTCTTGAAATCGCTTCAACATTTCTCGGCGCGCACGTCGTCCCCTCGGAGTACCGCGACAAGCCGCACGGCACGCGCGATTATCTGCAACTTCTCGAACAACAGCTGATCCCCGAAGTGGCCGAAAACGGCCTGGCCGAATATTGCGACGTCTTTTGCGAGCGCAGCGCCTTTTCGCTCGCCGAGTCGCGCCAGGTCCTGCTGGCCGGAAAAAAGCATGGCCTGCGACCGCGCGTCCACGCGGAACAGCTTTCAAATACCGGCGCAACTCGTCTGGCTGTCCAGCTCGGCGCGGCCAGTTGCGATCACCTCGAATACTTGAAGCCAGCCGACATTCGCGCGCTGGCAAAGTCCAATACCGTTGCCACACTGCTGCCCGGCTGCGATTTTCATCTGGGCCTGGAGCAATACGCCCCAGCACGGAAGTTGATCGATAACGGCGCCATCGTTGCGCTCGCAACTGATTTCAATCCGGGCACCAGCCCCACCATCAGCATGCCGATGATTCTATCGCTCGCTTGCACGCAACTCCGCATGACGCCCGCGGAAGCCATTACCGCCTCGACCATAAACGCCGCCTACTCTTTGGGCCGCCACAAACGCATCGGGTCGATCGAAGCCGGCAAGCAAGCCGACCTCGCGGTCTTCGAGGTGGCGGACTATCGCGAAATTCCCTACTATTTTGGGGTGAACACTTGCTGGCTGACTATGAAGCGCGGCGAAGTCGTTCACATGCGGGATTGAGCCTTTCGCGACAGCAACACGGCACAACGGCTGGCTACCACAACGTGGTCGCTCAACCAGAATTCATTTGAGGCGATGGTGACTTTTTCATGAAACGACTGATTGAGTGTGTGCCAAATTTCAGCGAAGGCCGCGACCCTGCAAAAGTCGACGCCCTGATTCAAACCATGAGCAAGATTCCCGGCGTTTGGGTCCTGGACCACGAGATGGACGCCGACCACAACCGCTGTGTCATTACCCTGGCCGGCGAACCCGACGCGGTCGCCGAAGCGGCTCTGCAAGGAACCGGTAAAGCCATCGAGCTCATTGATATGACGCAGCACACCGGCGCCCATCCCCGCGTCGGAGCTACCGACGTGGTCCCGTTCATTCCGGTGGAAGGCGTTTCTCTCGATGATTGCGTCGCGCTAGCTCGTCGCGTCGGCCAGGAAATCTGGAAGCGCTATCGCATCCCCGTTTTTTTCTACGAAGCCGCCGCCACCCGCCCGGATCGCGTCAATCTTGAAAACATCCGCCGCGGCCAATTCGAAGGCTTGCGCGAAGAACTGAAGAAAAATCACGAGCGCCAGCCCGACGTCGGCGAACCCAAACTGCATCCCACGGCGGGCGTTACGGTGGTCGGCGCACGCAAATTTCTAGTCGCCTATAACGTGAATCTCAACACTTCCGACGTGGGTGTTGCCAACAAGATCGCCAAAGCCATCCGCTTTTCCAGCGGCGGTTTGCGTTACGTGAAATCGATGGGTGTGGACCTCAAGGCGCGCAACATCGCGCAAGTTTCCATCAATTTGACCGACTACGAGCAAACGCCCATGCATCGTGTCTACGACATGGTGAAGCGCGAAGCCGCTCGCTACGGCGCCGTTCCCGTGGGCAGCGAGATTGTCGGCCTGGTTCCGAAAAAAGCCATCGAAATGGCGGCCGACTATTTCCTGCAACTGGAGAGCTTTTCTCCGTCGCAGGTTTTTGAAAACAAATTGGCCGCCGCCCTGACCGGCACCCCACTCGAAGAAAAAAAGGACGGCAAACTCGCGGCGCTGGCCCGCCCTTTTATCGATGTCGTGGCCGAACCATCCGCCACTCCCGGCGGCGGCAGCGTTTCCGCATTCCTAGCAGCTCTGGCAGCGGCGCTCGGCCAGATGGTCGCCGGCCTCTCTCGCAAGAAAAAATCTCAAGCCGCGCACGTGGACAAACTCTCCGAACATCTGGACGCTCTGCGCCGTGAAGCCGACGCCCTCAGCGAAGCGATCGACGCCGACGCCGCCTCTTACGACGCGGTAGTTGCAGCTTTTAGACTGCCGCAAGGCAACGCCTCGGAAACTGCAGAACGTGACGACGCCATACAGAAGAGCACGAAAGGCGCCGCGGAAGTGCCCCTCAAAGTGGCCGAACGGGCAGTTGCACTCCTCGAACGTCTAAGACAACTGGAGACTATCGCCGCGGCATCCATGAAGTCAGACTTAAAGGTGGCCAGATTCGTGGCCGAGGCCGGTGCGCGTGGGGCGATCGCCAACGTGGAGATCAATCTAGACGGCATCAAGGATCAGGCGTATGTGGCGGAGAAACGACAAGCCATCGCCGTCCTGACGGACAAATTGAGTGCGGCGCCTGCCCATAAAGCCTAAGGCCCGCAAAAAATAGGCAAGGAGCACCACATGAGGAAGACCGTTTTGCGCATTGCGGCCGCCGCCGCCATCACGATCGCAGGGCTGGCGACAACGCAAGTCTCTAGCGCGCAGCGCGTGGGCCCGGACACCATCGCGCTATTTCCCAAGAACGTCGGTGAATTTGCCTACGCCAACCTCAAACAGGCGCGCTCGCAAAAATGGTTTCCGCAGTTGCAGCAGCAGCTTTTGCCGGAACGGTTCCGCCAATTCGAAAAATTCCTGGCGTCGGCGGGAGTGGACCCGAACACGCAAGTTGAAGAATTGGTGTGGGGCCTGGTCGCCGAAGGCGTCAACGATAAGACCTCAGGCGTCGGCTCTGATGCCGTGCCCACCGGCGAAGAAGTCGCCGGCATCGCCATGGGCAACTACAACCCCAGCTCCACGGAAGCCTTTTTCAAAGCGCAGAAGCTCCCCACGTTTAATTCGCACGGTTTCACCATGTATGCCTTCGGCAGCGGCGCAGGCGCGAACGATCTTTTCTTCCTGTTTCTCGACTCCAACATGGCCGCCTTCGGTCATCGCAATGTTCTCGAGAAGATGCTGGACATCCGTTATGGCGGCGCGGAAGGCATGCTTCGCAACGACAAGATGTATTCGCTCATCAACGAAGCCAACGGCAGCGGCGTAGTTTGGGCCGTTTTGAATCCAGCGTACACCCGTCTGGCGGTGCGCCAACTCGCTCCGCAGATTCAGCAATTCCCCGAAGCCGCCAAGCTCGTGACGCGCATGCAAAATCTGATTCTCAACATTCAAGCCAGCGGCGGCGTGGACGGAAAATTCCAGGCAATCTGCGGAAATACAGACGACGCCAACACTCTGGCTCAATTAATGCAACTTGCGCTCGTCTATCAGCAGTATCAAGCCAAGCAGCAGGGGCAAACCCAGAACCAGGATCTCGCCGACCTGCTAAGCCAGGCGCAAGTGAATCCCTCCGGCGACCGCGTGGTCTTGCGGCTTTCACTCACCGACGACCAAATGACTTCCCTCATCAAGAAAAACACGTTCGCGCTGAAAATGTAGATCGCGCACCGCGCTGGCAGTTGATCCGGATCGCGAAGCGCAACCTATTCTCTTTTTAGGTAAATTCTCGCTAGCGCTGAGGAACCACAGAACGGCTTAACCGAATGGCGTGGGAACCCGCGTCTGCATCCACCGTCACTTCAACGCGGTCGCCAAAAACCAGCAATTCGACAATGTGGGAACTGGATTCCTGTGCCTCAAACGCCTTGAGGCAGGCTCGCACCGTCGCTTCCTGAAATTCTTTGGAAACTTCTTCCGGCATCCCTGCTGCTTCCGCCAAAAATCTCACCGCACCGCCAGCCGCTGCCGCCAGCCGCGGATCGGAGTCAATGTGCAATTCAATGCGCTTGGGTTCAGTGGTCACGGGACTCCGCGAGGGCTACATCACAAGCTTCCCTGCAATCCGGGCAGTAATACAAACCGTCCATGCACAAGCGCACATTGTCCATGCCCTTGCAGATGCCGCAGTATTTCTCGCAGGTGCACTGGTATTCCGGCTTGTCGCACTGCGAGCATAGCACTGGACCGTAAGGCATCTCCGCCTCCCACACAAACTTTACCTGAGCGCGAAGTGTAGCAGCAAGGAGTCCCCGGCCCAAAACGAGTAACATTTTCGTCATTCACCGCTGCGCTGCGGACGATCGTCAGCAGGTTCGAAGCTCGACCGGTTGCCATTGCCGTCCCCCCAGTTGACAGGCTCAAACCGTACTCCGAACAACCAGACCAGCGCGCCGGCT
>DASSYL010000322.1:0-3519 GCA_035703315.1 Candidatus Acidiferrum sp.
AGCAGGTCACGCACACATCCGCCAACCAGAAAGGCTTGGTAACCGGCCTTCTGCAGCGCATCGCAAATCGAATCGGCGAATTCTCTCAATGTCACTAGAAAAGTATGCGCTCTTACGTTTTTTCTGTGTAGAGGCGCTGCCGCGGCCCTCTTGCAAACATTTCAACAACAGCGGGCGCTAGTCGCAGCGCAGAACAAGGCAGGTAATGTCGTCGAATTGTTTGGTGGCACCGACGAATTCGTCCACGCGCTGCATCACGAATTGCAGCGAGCGTTGCGCCTCCCCGTCCGGCAAACGCCGAATGGTGTCGACCAGGCGTAGGTCGGTGAACTCTTCGCCCTTGGCATTGAATGCTTCCACCACTCCGTCGGTAAAAAGAATCAGCGCATCGCGCGGGCCCAGCTGCGCGGTCGCGATTTCGTAGGGCACATCGAGCGAAATTCCAAAAGGAACTCCGCTGGCCGGCAGCCGCTCGATGAGCGCTTCTCCGTTGGGATTGTGGCGCCGCACGATTGGCGCATTGTGCCCGGCGTTCACGTAGGTAAGCTGACGCGTCGCCGGATCGTATTCACCCAGCATCGCGGTAGTGAACCGCCGCCCGTCCAGGCTGTGCGCGCACGCATAGCGGTTCAGCCGAGTTACCAGTTTCTGCAGCTGGACGCCCTCGCGCGCCACGGTATGCAAACTGGCTTGAAAGGTCGCCATCAACAACGCCGCCGGCACGCTCTTGCCGGCTACATCGGCAATCACCAAAAACAATTTTCCGCCAGCCTCTGCGTCGTTCATCGGATAGAACGCGTCGTAGTAATCGCCGGCCACGGAATTCTGCGGCCGCGTATAAAACGCTATGCTGGCTCCCGCTACCGGCGGCGGTTGCGAAGGCGTGAGCCAGCTCTGAATCTCCCGCGCGATTTCCAAGTCGCGTTTCATCGTGACTTTGTCGGCCAGCTCCAGAGAAAGCAGCAGCAGGAAAATTAGCGCTGCCATCGCGTCCAGATTTATATCGAATGTAAAACTGCGGCCGACATGAAGTTTCGGGCTGGAGAGAATCAGCATGGCCAGCGCGACGAACAGCAGCACGCGCCGCGCCGGCGTCATCTTCATGACCAGCGCCCAGAAAAAATGTTTGGCTATGCGAAATGGTCTGCGCCAGGCCGGAACCGTCTTCAGCTGCTCCCAGTCCAGGTCTTTGCCGTAGAAGCCGTAACTGGCCTGCGCGTCCGCACTGAATTGCGACCACAACTCGTCGAGTTCGCGGCCCTCGCTAATGCGGTGCCAGATCCCGTCTCCTCCGTTGCGGCGCGTGTCGCGAGCGGACTCGGGTACCGGAGGTGGAGCGGTAGTCGGCATAGAGAGAGTATAGAGCAGGGCGGTTCCCCGTGCGTGCGTTGGACCCTGCGCTACTCCTTGTTGCGCGGGAAGCGCGGAATCTCTCCTTTTTCGTTTTCGCGTTCTGGCTTTTCCGCGAGCAGCGAGCCGCCAAATTGCACCTTGCCGAATCCAAAACGGTCACGCAGCGAATCCGCCGCCTTGCTGAGCTTCTCCAACTTGACGCGCCGCTGCGGATCGAGCAAATCCAGTTGCGCCTTGCCGTGCGTTAGCCCGCTGAAGGCCACGCCGAGGAGGCGGATCTTTCGTTTCCTATTGCGGTGCTCGCGAAACAGCCCCAGAAAATGCGCGAAAGCGTCGGCGTCAAACTGCACCGGGGCCGACGGCGTTTTGGCCCGCGTGTACGTATCGAACCCGGCGTAGCGAATCGTCAGGGTTAGAGTCCGCGCGGAAAGTCCAGCTTCGCGCAAGCGCTTGCACGCTTTCTGTGAAAGATGGCTGAGCATGGATTCGAGCACTATGGTGTCGTCAGTGTCCTCGCCGAAGGTGTGATTGTGCGAAATGGATTTCGGCTCGGCATCGAGCACGAATTCGTAGGAATCGCCGCCACGTGCCTTGCGATAGAGCGCTGTTCCCCACTGGCCAAAAATCTTTTCCAGTTTTTCAAGGCCTGCATCGGCGAGTTGGTGGACGTACTCAATTCCGAGTGCGCGCAATGCTCGTTCGGTAACTTCGCCGATGCCCGGAATTTTTCGCACCGGCAGTGGCGCCAGGAACTGCGCCTCCTGTCCCGCCGGAATCCACAGCAGACCTTTTGGTTTTGCCTGATCGCTGCAAACTTTCGCCACCAGACGCGTTGAAGCTAACCCGGCGGAACAGGGAAGGCTGGTCTCTTGCGTGATGGTCCTGAGCAATCTGTCGGCCGCTGCAAAGGGCGGGCCATGCAGCCGCTCGGTCCCGGCGAGATCAAGATAGGCTTCATCAATCGAAACCATTTCGACGACAGGGGAAAATTTCGCGAGGATGGTGGCGACGCGATCGCTCCACTCGCCGTATTTCTGGTGGTGACCATCTAGAAAAATCGCCTTCGGACAAAGCTTGGCCGCCGTGCGCAGCGGCATCGCCGATTGAATCCCGAATTTCCGCGCTTCATAGCTGGCGGCGGAAACTACGCCACGTTGATCGGGGCGCCCGCCTACGACAACCGGTTTGCCGCGCAACTCCGGCCGCTCGAGCAGTTCCACCGAAACGAAAAACGCGTCCATATCCACATGCAGAATAGTTGCTCCGGCGGGCAGCGCAAGCGCTGATGCGTCCTCGTGTTTCGCCCGAAATTGCGCCAGCTTCGGCATGGCATTAGCCTACTCTGCGTGCCCCCAGCGAACAATGAGCGGAGGTTGAAATCACGCTTCAAGTCCTTTGTGCTGCGCGTTGTGCCGAAAGGACGCGGGGGATACCGGCTAGGTCGTTGGTCACGCCGATGTTGATCCAGTCGGGAGTGTCGAACAGCGGCTGGACGGCGGGAAGGGAATCGTGGCCGAGCTCGAGGACGAGGATGCCACCGGGTTTCAGGTGCGCGGCGGCTTGCGTGACGAGGTCGGCGTAGAGTTCGTAGCCTTCTTCGCCCCCGTAGAGAGCGATTTCCGGTTCGTGGTCGCGGACTTCGCGAGCGAGCGTGGCAGCTTCGCGGCGGCCGATGTACGGCGGGTTGGAAGCAATGAGATCGAAGACGGGGGACTTGTGACTCGCGACCGGTGACTTGTGCACGGCGAGCAGATTGGATTGTTGGAAGTGAATGCGGTCGGAGAAGCCGAGGCGAGTGGCATTGCGCTCAGCCACGGCTAAAGCCGCGGAGGAAATGTCGAGCGCGTAGATTTCTGCGGCCGGGAATTCCTTGGCCAGGGCGACGGCGATGCAGCCGGAACCCGTGCCGATGTCGGCGAACAGCAGGCCCTCGCCGGTCATGTTCTGTTTGTGTTGTGTGCGAAGATCGCGGAGCGCCAGGCGGTCGAGAGCGACTTCGATGACGTGTTCGGTTTCCGGACGGGGAATCAGCACGTCGGGCGTGACTTCAAATTCCATTCCCCAGAATTCCTGTTTGCCGGTGAGCTGTTGCGTTGGCACGCCGGCGGCGCGCTGTTCAATCAATGAGAAGTAGTGCTCCGCCTCTGCGTCGGTCAGCAGGTTTTC
>DASSYL010000482.1:0-6410 GCA_035703315.1 Candidatus Acidiferrum sp.
TCTGAATGTACGCGCTCAAGAGAGCGATGCAGTCCTCGGAATCGACATCAATCACCTCGATGCCCAGCCAACGAAGCCAGTCGATGCCGCCTTGGAAGGTTCGGCTTTCACCGACGATCACACGACTAAATCCGAACTGTCGAATCAGGCCGCTGCAATACCAGCACGGCGCGAGCGTCGTGACCATGGTGAGTTTGCGATAGCTGCGCTGTCGGCCCGCGTTGCGAAAGGCATCGGTTTCGCCGTGCATGGAGGGATCGCCGTTCTGCACGCGGCGATTATGCCCCGCACCGACCAGTTTTCCAGCTTCATCGAAAATCGCTGCACCGATGGGAATGCCGCCTTCGGCGAGGCCTTTGCGAGCCTCTGCTAATGCAATTTCCAACATGGTTGTGTATTCGCTTGGCATCGCGGGTCACTTTGTGACAACGGGCAAAACGATATAAGAAGGAAGTTGCGGTGAGCAATAGACGCGCTGGGTGGCGGAGATGAAATCGGCGGAGGTTGCTTGGTAGATGCTCGGCACGAATTTTTGCGGGTTGCGATCAATCAGAGGAAACCAGGTGGATTGGATTTGCACCATGAGGCGATGGCCTTTGAGGAAAACATGGTCGCGGTCACGCAGTGGAATTTCCCATTGTGCGGGCTTATTGGACTGGAGCGGTGTGGGATGCTCAAAACTATTTAGGTAACGGCCGCGGCGGACTTCCATCGCAATGGGAAGCTGATAGCCATTCAGGGATTGCGCGTACTGGCCGGGTTTGGGGCCTTCATCTGGATCCCAATTGTTCTTTTGCGCGTCATCGGGAAAAACGTCGATCAATTTCACGACGAAATCGCTGTCGGTGCCGGAAGTGGAAGCGAACAGCGAAGCGGAGACTGGGCCGGTAACGGTGAGATCGTGATCGAGGGGAGCACTGAGAAAGGAAAGAACGTCGGGCCGATGATCGACGAAGCGCTGATCGGCGACTTCCCACGTGCGCCAGTCGCCCGCGGGATATGTCGGAGAAATGGGACGTTGGCGATAGGGAACGGGATTGGCGGGATCGGAAATGTATTCACGGTAGGCGGGATTTTCTTGTGCAGACGGGGCCGTAAACGAGAGTGAGCCGTCAACGTGGAGATAAACTTTCGTGGGCTGCCCTTCCGCCGGAGGCCAGGCAGCGTAGGTGCGCCAGAGGTTCGAACCGCTTTGAAACGTGGTGGCGCGCCACACAGGTTTTTCGCCTTTGCCGTGCAGGTAGTAGCGAAAAAAGGGCGCTTCAATATTTTCGCGAAATTCGCGAGCGGTTTCGTGGCCGCCGAAAGGAATCAGACCGATGCTGTCGCCCTTCGGCGTTTGCCACTGACCGTGAAACCATGGGCCGGCGACGATGAAATTGGTGTGATCGGGATCGTGTTCGGCGGCATGACGGAAAATCTGCCAGGGACCCCAGGGATCTTCCTGATCCCAGAAGCCGGCGACGTTGAGGTTAGGAACAGTGGAAGCGTGGAGCTGGCGAACCCAGGCTTCTTTTTTCCAAAATTCATCGTAATCGGGATGGTCAACGGTGGAATTCCAGTAGGGAATTTTTCCGTGGAGATATTTGGCGTTGATGTTGGAGAGCGGGCCGACGTTCAGATACCACTGATAGCTGTCGTAAGTTTCGAAGGAGAAGTGCGTGTTGCTGTTTTTGTCAGCTTGTTCCATGACGGCGTACTCGAAATCGTAGCTTTCACGGAGCGCGCCGTAGCGATGGTTGTCATCGTTCATCCACTGGTCGACAGGCGAAGCCTGTTCACTCATGGCCTTGAGAGCGGGATGCGGTTGGAGTAAAGCGAGGGCTGTGGTCAGGCCATCGTAGGAGACGCCGTACATGCCCACTCTGCCATTGTTGTTGGAAACGTTGTGGATGAGCCACTCGATGCTGTCATAGGCATCAGTGGTTTCATTGGTGGCTTTGGGATTGCTGAGATCGACTTGCGAGGTGAGATCGAAGTTGCCTTCGGATTTGAAGCGCCCACGTAAATTCTGGATCACAAAGATGTAGCCGTCTTGCGCGAGTTCTTTCCAGCTTGAGGGCATCTGCTCGGGCGGTTTTTCGGGAACGCCGTAGGGAGTGCGGCGGAAGAGAATTGGCAAAGGCTCCTTTTGACCCGCGGGCGTGAGAATTACCGTCTGCAAGTGAACGCCATCGCGCATGGGGATCATTACTTCCTGAATGTGAAAGAGCGCCTTTTCAGACTTTTCTGGGGCTTGCTGTGCTTCAAGCGTTGGGGCGACCAGGGCCAGACTGACGATAAAACCGAGGAACCATTTGTACACGCCATTACCTCCGCTGTAGAGCGCAAAAGGTGGAGTGAGAATGCGATGAGGCGCGAGTATATCAATTCCTCTGGGCTTGGGCAGTCGCGCGATTGGTCCATACCGCTATGGCACTCGGTCGGCTAAATCACTACAATTCCCGAGCTTTCAGGATCGGGAGGCCGAGGTATGCGCAAGCGCATGGCAAAGATGTTTGCTGTAATCGCCGCAGCTACAAGCCTGATATTCGCGAGCTCCGCGCTAATACCGCCCGTGAGAAGCCAAACTGCGGGCGCGGCAGTTGGAGCCCCGAGGGTGCTTGTTTGCGAATCGCTGACAGAGCCGATGGGGATGGATGAGGCGCATCCGCGATTGTCGTGGAAGCTGACAGACCACCGGCACGGGGCGAGGCAAACGGCGTATGAGATTCAGGTCGCGAGTTCGAAAGCAAAGCTGGCCGGCGGCCAGGCGGATGTTTGGGACAGCGGAAAAGTGGAGTCGGGCACTTCGTTGAATGTTGCGTACGCTGGGCCGGGGCTCGCGGCTTCGCGACGCTATTACTGGCGCGTGCAGGCGTGGGATCAGGACGGGAAGCCGTATCCGCCGAGCGAAATCAGCTGGTGGGAAACCGGTTTGCTGGGGCAGGAGAACTGGAAAGCGAAATGGATCGGTTATGAAGAACCGGAGCTTCACCGAGTGCGCGAAGCCGGAGCGCTGTGGATCACGAACCCGGAAACAAACGCGCCGGAACTGAATGGTGAGTCGCACCACAATTTCCGCTTTGCGTTTGAGCTGAGCGAGAGCGCTCGACGCGCAGTACTGTATGTGACGGGCAGAGATACCGCAGGAGCTTGGGTGAATGGCAAACAGGTATTGCAGCCACAGCCGCTCCCACCATGGCGGCAGATGCCATGGAAAACGTACAGCGTTCGCGATGTGACTAGAGAACTGCAAGGCGGAAAGAACATTCTGGCAGTGGACATTATTCACTACGCGGGCGAAAGGCGGCGAGGAGTGAGCGACGACAGCCAGACGCCGATGAGCGCGACATTGTATGTGGAAGGGGCGGATGGCTCAACGGAGATTTTTGTCAGCCGGACTCACGGTTGGAAAGCAAAGCTCGATGCGAGCGGGAATTGGCAAGATGCCGCGTTCGACGACGACAGCTGGAAGGAAGCGATACCGTACGTGACGCCTGCAACTTCGTTTGAGAGCGGGGAGATTGGCGATCCGTGGCCGACGGGGGCGGTGAAATCGCTGCGGCAAACTTTTGCTATTGCGAAACCGATTGCCTCGGCGCGGGTATATGCAACGGCTCTGGGCGCCTATTCGCTGACGGTCAATGGAAAGGAAGTTGGCGACCAAATTCTTGCGCCGGGTTGGACGGACTTCCGGCAGCGGGTGATCTATCAGACTTATGATGTGACGAACGATTTGAAATCGGGAAAGAACGCAATTGCCGCGCTACTGGCGCCGGGCTGGTATTCGACACCGCTGCAGTGGTACGGGCAAGGAAACAACTACGGCAAGACGCAACCAGTGCTGCGGGCACAACTGCGAGTTGAGTACAAAGACGGCTCGGTGGACTGGGTTGTGACCGACGAAAAATGGAAAGCGGATGTGTCGGCGATTTCAAGCGCGGAAATCTACAATGGCGAAAGTTACGATGCGCGTAAAGCGCAGAAGGGATGGGACAAGCCTTGGTTTGATGACGGAAAATGGAAGCAAGCGGAAGTTGTGCAACCGCACGAGCCTGAAATTGTCTGGCAGTATTTCCCACCTATACGAGCGCATCAGGTGCTTGAAGCGAAAAATGTCACGAGTCCAGCAGCGGGTGTGTATATCTATGACTTCGGCCAGAACCTCGCTGGGGTTGCGCGACTGCGTGCGAGAGGACCGGCCGGGACAAACGTGAAGCTGCGATTCGCGGAAGTCCTGAATCCGGACGGAACGCTCTACGTGGAGAACCTGAGAACTGCAAAAGCGACCGACCACTTTGTGCTGTCGGGAAGTGGTGCGGAAGAGTTCGAACCGAAATTTACGTTCCACGGATTCCGGTACGTGGAAGTGACCGGAGTTCCTCTAAAGCCTGAACCCGGAGATGTGAAGGCGGTGGTGTTCCACAGCGATGCTCGCTTTACCGCGGATTTGAAGACGGGCAGCAAGATGCTGAATCAACTTTGGAGCAACATCCTGTGGGGGCAGCGCTCGAATTTTGTGGGAGTGCCGACAGACTGTCCGCAGCGAGACGAACGGCTCGGATGGACAGCCGACGCACAGGTATTTTGGCGGACGGCGACTTACAACATGGATCTGGCGACGTTTTCACGAAAATTCAGCACGGACATGCGCGGCACGCAAGTGGGAACGGCGATGTATGGAATTTTCGCGCCTGGAACCTCGACGCCGAGCCCCGGCTACGGAACGGGCTGGAGCGACGCGGGCGTGATCATTCCGTGGACGTCATGGATTCAAAACGGCGATCCGGCGGTGATCGAGGAAAATTGGGCGGCGATGGAAAAGTACCTTGGGGCGATCGAAGCAGCCAATCCAAATTATCTGTGGCGAAAAAACTATGGAATTCCCTTTGCGGATTGGCTGGCGCCGGAAGGGGTTACGCCGGTTGACCTGATTGCAACGGCCTATTGGGCGTACGACGTGACGCTCATGAAGCAGATGGCGCACGCCGCAGGAAAATCCGCCGAGGAACAAAAGTACGGCGCGCTTTTTGAAAAGATCAAGGCGGCATTCAATGAAACATTCGTAAAGCCGGATGGATTTGTGGGCGGAGTGCCGCCACCGCCGGTATTTGCTTCGGGAACGGAAAAACCACTCAGCGATAAGCCTGTGGAAACGCAGACTGGCTACGTGCTGGCGCTAGAGATGAAGCTTTTGCCGGACGCTTTGCGGCCCGTCGCGGCGCAGAGACTAGTGGATCGGTTGGCCGCGAATCAATGGAGGCTGGGGACCGGATTCCTTGGAACGCCGTACCTGCTCGGCGTCCTAACTGACACCGGCCACGCGGACGTCGCGTATGGTTTGCTGCTGAGCACGGAGTATCCGTCGTGGGGATACTTGGTGGAGCACGGCGCGACGACCATGTGGGAACGCTGGAACGGCAACCAGAAGCGCGATGACCCGACGATGAACTCCTACAATCACTATGCATACGGCGCAGTCGGAGACTGGATTTACCGATACGCGGCGGGAATCGACTTGGATGCCAACGACCCGGGATACCACACGATTGCTTTGCACCCGACATTTGACCCGCGGCTTGGTTCGGTGGATTTTTCGTATGACTCGCCCTACGGGGCGATACGTTCCTCGTGGAACGTTACGGGAAAAACAGCAAGTTGGAAGCTGACGATTCCGCCCAACTCGACGGGACGCTTGCCACTGACGCAGGGAGAAGCAGAGCGTTACTTGCTGGATGGAGCGCCACTGGCGAAGAATACGGCGATTCGTTCGATCGGGCGCGGCGAAAAACAAAAGGCGTATGAACTGCCTGCCGGCACATATCAGTTTGAAGTGAGGTTGCCGTGAGCGGGAACCTGCGCCCAGACGGTGTCGCGGAAAACGTGTAAAGACGCGGAAGCCTTCTCTCTAGTCCCCAGGTAATTGCCGTAGCCCACGATGACAGTGGATGCGACGAGAACGAAGAGGCTCAGCGCGACCAACATTTTGGTGCGAGTGCCTGCACCTTTCCATTCCTTGAGGGCGATGCCCCAGAGCGTGCTGAAGATCATGATGCTGGCCATGTGCAGCGTCCAACTGGAGAATTTGTAGCGGCCCATCTGGGTTTCGCCCATGGTGTAAAAGAAAAACTGGAAATACCAAGTGGTGCCGGCGAGAGCGGAGAAGAGGTAGTTGGAAAGCATGGGAGCGCGAAGAGACCGAACCGCGCGCAGTTTCGCGGCTTCTGCCATTTCTTCCGAGGGAGCGTCAATAACATTTTCCAGAATCGGTTCGGCGGATCTTTCCGGAACTGCGCCGCGAATTTCAGCAGCGAAGTATTGATAGCCAGTGCGATTGCGAATATTGAGAATCACGCACCAAATAAAGTTGGTCGTAAATCCTCCGAGAAGGAGGACCACGAGGACGGGAAGTCCCTGCCATAACGTTG
>DASSYL010000191.1:0-3176 GCA_035703315.1 Candidatus Acidiferrum sp.
CTTCTTCGATGAAGCCGCGATCACCGCGCCGCGCGCCGAACCACAGCACCACACCGGTGACTAGCGCCAGAGCGACAATAACTTGCAGAATCCGAACCAGGGCACGCATAGCTCTCTCTCGACAATCGAGAGCTGGATTCGATTACCTGCATCCTAGTCTCACGTTCGGGCGCCTCCAAGCAGAAGCGCCACGATCGCTTTGTGTGCTCAAAATATACCCGCAGCGGGCCAGTTCAATTGCGGCCATCAGAAGCTGAGAGTAAAATCCACGTGTCGCACCAGTGCAGCCGAATTTTTGCCGGCTCGCGTGAGGAATTCTATGGCAACCAGCGTGGTGACCAAAGCTCCTGCAAAAGGCGGAAGTTTTCTGCTGGAATCTCCGGCGCCGCAGGACATTTTCACTCCGGCGGATTTGACCGACGACCAAAAACTGATTGGGCAAACCGCGGAAGAATTTGTACTGAAGGAAGTCTTACCGCTGGCAAAAGATCTGGAAAACAAGAAGCCCGGCTTGATGGCGCAGTTGGTGCGCAAAGGCGGCGAACTGGGGCTGATGGGCGGAGGAGTACCGGAGGAATACGGCGGGGCGGGGCTGGACAAAATCGCTACGACAGTTTTGACGGAGAAGCTTTCGATCTACGGCGGTTTCGCGGTGACACACGGCGCGCATGCGGGAATTGGAACGCTTCCGATCGTGTATTTCGGAACAGAAGAACAGAAGAAAAGGTATTTGCCGAAGCTGGCGACCGGCGAGCTGATCGGTGCGTATTGCTTGAGCGAACCGCAAGCTGGCTCCGATGCGCAGAATTCGCTGACACGCGCGGTGCTGAACGCCGAAGGCACGCACTACGTTTTGAACGGGCAGAAGATGTGGATCACCAACGGCGGCTTCGCGGATTTGTACATCGTGTTCGCCAAGATCGACGGCGAGAAGTTCACCGCGTTCATCGTGGAGCGCGCTTTTCCTGGCTGCAAACCGGGCAACGAAGAACACAAGATGGGAATTCACGGCAGCTCGACAACGCCGGTGTTTTTGGAGAATTGCAAAGTCCCGAAAGAAAATCTGCTGCACGAAATCGGGCGCGGTCACATCGTGGCGTTCAACATTTTGAATGCGGGACGTTTCACACTGGGTGCGAGCTGCGTAGGCGGCGCAAAGCATGTACTTATGACCGCATCGAAATATTCCAAGGAACGTAAAGCGTTCGGAAAATCCATCGGCGATTTCGGCTTGATGAAAGAGAAGCTGGCGGAAATGGCCATCCAGATTTTTGCGGTGGAGTCCATGGTGTATCGCAGCGCGGGAAATATTCAGGCGATGGTGGCTGCAGGAACGGGAGACAAGACCGCATACCTGATGAAAGTGCTGGAAGAGTACGCAATTGAAAGTTCCATCGCGAAAGTTTACGGGAGCGAGATGCTGGACTTTGTGGTGGACGAAGGCGTGCAGATTTTTGGCGGCTACGGTTTCCACGAAGAGTATCCGGTATGCCGCGCGTATCGCGATTCGCGCATCAACCGCATTTTCGAGGGCACCAACGAAATCAATCGCATGCTGGTCGTGCAGATGCTGATGAAGCGAGCGATGGGAGGGCAACTGGCACTGATTCCGGCGGCAATGAGCCTGGCGGATGAAATTCTCGCTGGTCCGTCGTTTGAAGAAACTCCGGAAGGAGTGCTGGCCGAAGAATCGCGCGTGGTTGCGAGCGCGAAAAAACTGTTTCTGCAGGCGGCGGGCGGAGCGGTGCAGAAGTTCCGCGAAAAATTGGCCGATGAGCAGGAACTGGTCGCCGCGCTGGCCAACATCGTGATGGAAGTTTACGCGATGGAATCTTGCCTGCTGCGCGCGCAAAAAGCTGCCGAAGCGAAAGGCGAAGCCACGAATGCGGTGATGATTGCGGCGGCTCGCGTGTTCATCAGCGATGCGATGGAGCGCGCGGAGCACGAAGCGAAGCGGGCGCTGGCGGCGGTTCACGAAGGCGACATGCTGACGACACAGATGGCGGTGCTGAAGCGTTTCGGAAAGCGCGGAGCCGCGGACACGATCTCGCTGCGACGGCAAGTAGCCGCTGCGGTGCAGAGTCAGGATCGATATCCGTTCGAGGGCCGGTGATTCTAGTGGCGACGCACATGCGGCCCGAGTAAGACGTCCGTTTGTCAGTCCCCAGTTGTCGCGTCTTCCGTCAGAGAAGAGTCGTGCTAGAACACGCGGCGAGCACGTTAACCGCTACCCCACCGCTGTTTCTTCACAAGTGGTGACGGCCCTGTCGATATCCTCCGGCCCGGGTCTATGCCTCAAGCGATATCGATTGTTGGTAACGCCGAGGAGAAGAGCTTCCCAACCTTGTTAGCGTGTACGAATTCCAAGATTTTTCCTGCGCGACTAGCACTCGACTGGCTGGATCGCCCAAACCGAAGAAACACCTCGTTTGTCCTGAGTCCACCGGAGAAACTGGCACGCGCGGTAGGCGACCAGAAACGATGGTACGGTTTCTGGCCAAAGGCGTTGAAGAGTTCCATGCCGAATGCCAAGGGGGCGGTGGAGGGGAACGTCCGAACGGGCGGTTGCAGACCAAGGCGCGTGGGACGCGGGAGTTTTCATCGATTGCCTCCAACGGAGTGTACGTTGCGTCTCAGGAATAGCGGATGAGGCCCGGGTTGTTCCGGCGAACCCGAGCAAGCGAAGCTCGCCGGTGGTTCACCATAGACGGAGAATTCCATAAATATCAATCAAGCCGTGGGCGAAGATAACGGGCAAAGCGCGGCGGGTCTTAAGGAAGACAATCGCGAAGGCGAGGAACATGAAGGCTATGGAGATGGCTCCTACCCAGCCGTAGTACAGGTGATAAGAGGTTTGCACCAGCACGCTGGCCATCACGGCTAGAGCTGATGACCCGGTCAATTCCAGCACCGCTGTCATTAAATATGCGCGAACGATTAGTTCCTCAAAAAAGGGGTTCAGCAGTACGTACGGAACGACAGCCAGACCCGGATGAGAGAAAAAAGCCCGGGCGCTCGGCGCGATCGCGGGCGATCCGAAAAGGGCGCTATGGATGAGCGAAACCAAGAAAAATCCGATGGCGTAGGCAATATACGAACCGATGGCGATGGGAATCCCAGAAGCAGATCCTTTGCAGACCATCGGAATCCAAGACTGGCCAAACGCAAGTTTCGCC
>DASSYL010000317.1:0-2941 GCA_035703315.1 Candidatus Acidiferrum sp.
AGCGCGCGCCGGAATCCGGAACCTGCCGGGGAGCAGCTCAGAAAATAATTTTTAGGCCCAGCTGCACGTTGAACGCTTCGCCCGGCCCGATGCCCGGCGCGCCATTCCAGTCGCCGATGGTGTCGGCGGAAATGCCGACGCCGCTGCCGTTGGTGTTGCTGGGGGGTGCCAGATTGACGCGGTTGAAAAGATTAAACATTTCGATTCGGAATTGCGTGTTGATGCGCTCCGTGATTTTGGTGTTTTTAAGGACGGAGAAATCGACGGAGGCATAGCCGGGCCCGTAGAAAGCGTTGCGGCCGCTGGTGCCGAAGAGGCCCGGTGCCGGATCGGCGAACGCTGCTTGGTTGAGCCACGAGACACCATTCTTGTTGAAGGAGTGCGAAACTCCAGCATAGGGATCGCCGATCAGATCCGCGCGCTGCGCGCCTTCGTCGGTGCCGCTGGTATCGTTCGACGAGAACACACTGAAAGGCTGCCCCGTATGGAGCGAGACCAGGCTGCTTAATTCCCAGCCATTCGACAGGGGCTTGAGACGCGAGGCGTTTGGTAAGGCGTAGTTGAGTACAGCCGTGAAGTTGTGGCGCGTATCGTAGTCCATGCTGCCGTAGTCGGCCTTCAGATTCATGCTGTCCTGCGGAAGAGTGCCGCGATATTGCGTCATGTCGTCGAGGCCGTGCGCCCACGTGTAGGTGAATTGGCTGCTGAAGCGATGCCACTCGCGGATCTTGAGCACGGTTTGCAGCGAGTTGTAGTTGGAGTTACCGTTGGTGGCGATTTCGTTGATCACACCGAAATCGGGGAATTGCGCGAAGTACGGCCGCGCTGCTTCGAGAGCTGCTGCGTCGGGATATATCCCCGCGGGCGCCTGGTTGATGTCGGAGGTGGTCATCAGACGGTGGCCAGCGCTCCCGACGTAACCGATCTGCCAAAGTAATGACCGGCCGAGAGACTTTTCGATGTTCAGGTTGTAGTTGTAATTGTAGGGAGTGCGGAAGGCCTGGCTGACCGAAAAAATATTGTAAACCTGCCCACAGCCGCTGCCGGTGGCGCAGTTCGTGGTGGAGGGGTTGAAGACAGGGACGCCGGAGGCGATGGTGTAGCCGTTCGCAGGAATGGTCTGTACCGGAGTCGGGCCGGCGGGGTTGCCCTCGAGTCCGTTGGGCGCGCCGTTCGAAGGACGGTTGTCGAGGAACACGTTGAGATTTGGGGTGTCGAAGTACATGCCGAAGCCGCCGCGGACGACGAAATCGTTGCGTTGCCCCAGCTTGTAGGCGAAGCCTACGCGCGGAGAAAAATTCTTGAAGTTCTTTGGATACACCGTATCGATGCCGGCGCCCTGAAAAACAATCCCGCCCTTACCGGGGACGAAGACGGAAAGGTCCTTTTTCTCGTTGCCGAGAGGGCCTTCGTAATCCCAGCGAAGGCCATAGTTGAGGCTCAATCGCGAGTTGAGTTGCCAGGAATCTTGCGCGAAAAGTGCGAAGGTCTTCACGAATACCAGCCTGGTTGGATCGCCAACCGCAATACTGGACCGCGCCACGTCGCCCGCAAGAAAGTCGGCGAGCGCGAGGACATTGCTGTCCACGCTCGAGTCGCCCGCCCACGGCCCCTGCGACCCATCGAAGACGAAGTTGCCGAGCGCGTGGCGATGATAGAACTCTTCTAGCTGCGCGCGGCGGAATTCTCCGCCGAAGCGGAATTGGTGCTTGCCGACGGTATAGGACAAAACGTCCGTTAGGTGTCCGGTGATGTCTTCGCGCCCTTCGGGCGGTGTTAATCCGATGGGGTCAAAGCCGGTGATGGCGATGTTCGGCGCACCGGGCAGATCGAAGCCGTTGTAAAGATTCAGTCCGTAGGAAGCCAGGTCGAAGTTCGCGTTGAAGTCGCTGAAGATTTGCCGGAAATAGTTGACGCCGGCGAGAAGCTGGTTCGAGATCCGCGGCGAAAAAGTGGAATTCCATGCCGCCGCATAGTTGGAAACATGAAGCGGCGCCACTTCGTAGTAGTCCTTCACCGCCGAGCCCACCGGCGCGACCTGGTTGCCCTGTCCAATGAAGTAGTGAAACGAAAAAGTATTCTTGTCGTTGATCTTAAAGTCGAGTTTGGCCAGGCCATTGTAGCTGTAGCCGTACTCTGGGTCGGGACTGGAATAGTTATTGGGTGTAGCTGGTCCGTTCATGGCATAGCTGGGCCAGAGGTTCGCGATCAGGTTTGCAGAGACAGGATTTTCCGAAACGCCGAATTTCGCCATCTCGGCGAGCGCCGCCGCCTGGTAGTCCGCGGACGGTTCCGTGGCCAAGCCTGGCAGTCCAATCGTGAACTTCTGTTTTTCAAACGTGGTGAAGAAGAACAGGCGGTCTTTGATGAAAGGTCCACCAAAAGAAAATCCGAACTGCTGGTTGCGGTTTTCCTTCTTGGTTTCAGAGAACGGCGAAGCGGCGGCGAACGCTTCGTTCCGCACGTAATAGTAAGCCGATCCGTGAAACGCATTACCCCCGGAGCGCAGCGCCAAGTCCACGGTGCCGCCCGGGTTGCGGCCGGACTCTGGCGCGGCTTGCGTCTGCACAGTGAACTGATCGATCGAGTCAATCGGCAGGACGATGCCGGCGATGCCCAACACACCGCCCTGATTTACCGCCGGAATGTTGTGCCACAAGTCGTTGTTGTCCACGCCGTCGATTTGCCAGTTCACCTGGTTCGCGCGCGTGCCATTCAGCGAACCAAATCCTCCGGCGGAATAGCCTCCGAACCCGGGCGAGACGCTGATCAATTGCGTAAAGTCGCGTCCGTTCAACGGCAGCGTTTGCAGTTCACCGCCGGCTACCAGTGTGGTCTGCGTAGAAGTCGTGGTGTCCAAGCTCAGCGCCGCCGCGGAAACTTCCACCGTGGTGGACTGCTGTGAAATTTTCAGCTGCGCGGCAAGCGTATAGATGGCTCC
>DASSYL010000327.1:0-14410 GCA_035703315.1 Candidatus Acidiferrum sp.
GTTCCGTGACGCTGAGTTTTCGTCCGAGCGGATCGGGCAGATGCACCACGCTGCGAACCTTTTCGGCCATGTCGGCGACGGATCTTTCCGTAACGCGCAGGCGAGCCAGCATCGCCTGCGACATCTTTCCAGCGCGCACCAGCAATTCCGCTGCGTGAACGTCTTCCGCATTTGCCGCTACTATCTGTCCTTCGTTTTCTTCCAGCCGTGCTGCCGCTAGCAACAAGGTTTCGTTGCGTTTCTGTTCAGTGAGGACCGCTAGTTTGCGAGAAGCGGCGCGGGCTCCCTTGGCAGCTTCCGCTGCGGTGGCTGGCCCATTCCCGCGCACTTCGGCCGAACCTGCACTCATGAATTTGCCTCTGGCCACTCTTCCTGAATGGGCGGACCTTCCAGCACGACTATGTTTTCGCGAGAGAAAATCACGCGCGCCGCTTTCCTTCCATTCGAGCCGCGCTCGCCGCTGCCGCACGCGGCGATGCCACGCGCAAATTCGCGGCCTGCTTGGTCTAGAATACTCACGACATCCATTGGCGAAAATTCCCGCTCGACACGCACGACGCCAGAGTCGAGAAGACTCGCTTTGCCCGCGGTGATTGCGCGCTGCGCTCCGGCGTCAACCACCACACAACCCCGCACGCCCGCAGCGTAGGCCAGCCAGCGGCGCTTCCCGCGAATCCTTGTCGCCGGGGCGAACACGGTTCCGACTTGCTCGCCGACAAAAGCGCGCTTCAAAGAGTCCGGCGCCGCGCCGTTCACAATCGCCGCGACGCCACCGCAATTCATCGCGATTTCCGCGGCTTCGATCTTTGTATTCATCCCGCCACGCCCGCTTTGCGAAGGACCCGACGCATTCATCTTGATCTGCGGCGTTATGCGTTCAACGAACGAGACCACTTCGGATTGTTTCGCTCCAGCTCGCTTCTGCAAGAATCCATCGACATTGGTAACCAGAACCAACGCGTCTGCTTCCATGCCGCTCATGACCAGGGCTGCCAAGCGATCATTGTCGCTGAAGGCTGCTTGCCGCCCGACGCTCTCCAATTCGGCTGTCGAAACCGTATCGTTTTCATTCACGATTGGCAGCACGCCAAAGCCCAGCAGTTTTTCCATGGTGCGCCGCAGGTTGGAGTATCGGTTCCAGTTGCTGAAGTCTTCTTCGGTCAGGAGGACTTGCGCGACTTTCTGTCCCAGCGAATCGAAGCGGAGTTTGTAGGATTCCATGAGCAAACTTTGCCCGGCCGCCGCGCAAGCTTGCTTTACCGCCATATCTTTCAAGCGGGAAGGATGCAAACCGAGCAAATTTCTTCCCAAGCCCACGGCGCCCGAGGAAACCAAGACCGCCTGTCGGCCTTCGCGCATAAGAGCGGCAATGGAGCCAACAATCGGATCGACACGCTCCGCACAAACTCTGCCCTGTGCGTCGGTCACTGTGCTGGTGCCCAGCTTGATTACAATGCGGCGCGCGGCGCTCAGTTTATGGCGGGTATTCTTTTCCGTCTTGTCAGTGCTGTGTGTTTCGGACATGGGTCCCTGCTCGGCTACGGAACTCTTGTGTACTTCCAGCCTACGCCACTTTCGGTGTTGCGCCGAACGCGATCGGTAGTCCCCAGGATCAGCCGCGATTGCTAACAGTATCTTACCGTCCACCGCTGCCAAGCCTCTTTAATTTAAGGTAACGGTCGAGCGATTTTCTGCCCAGATTCAGGCCGGACAGCTTATGGTAGGGTAATGGCCACGGAGCCGTTCGCCATGAAAAAACTGCGCTTTCTCGTATCGCTGACCACGAACGACAACGATTACCAGATCGAACAAGCCAAGTCTGCCGAGGAAGCGTCGCGACGCCTCGCCGTGGACGCGCAAGTTATCTACTCCGGAAACGATTCGGTCACGCAAAGCACGCAATTGCTGAATGCGGTGCAAGCAGCGCCGCAACTGCGACCCGATGCGATTATTTTTGAACCGGTTGGCTCGACCGCGTTGCCGCAAGTGGCTCGCGCGTCAGCGGCCGCGAATGTCGGCTGGGTCGTGCTCAACCGTGAGGCCAACTACATCTCCGACTTGCGGCGACAATACAAAGTTCCCATTTTCTGCGTCAGCAATGACCACACGGAGATCGGGCGCATTCAAGGGCGTCAGTTCGCGGCTCTGTTGCCGCGCGGCGGCAGCGTGCTTTATGTGCAAGGTCCTTCAGAAAATTCCGCGGCTAAAGAGCGCACGGCAGGAATGATGTCCACGAAGCCCGCGAATATCCAGGTGACGACGCTGAAAGGACAGTGGACGGAAGAAAGTGCGATGCGCGCCGTGCGCTCATGGCTGCAGCTTTCCACGTCCAAGAAGGCAGTGATTGATCTGATCGCGGCGCAGGACGATTCGATGGCGGTGGGCGCGCGTAAAGCGTTCCAGGAAGTGACGAACGCTTTAGATCGAGACCGCTGGCTCAAGCTGCCCTTTACGGGATGCGACGGTTTGCCCAAAACAGGGCAAGCTTGGGTGCGCAGCGGAATGTTGGCGGCCACGGTTTTTGCTCCGCCGAACGTTGGCCAGGCCATGGACATGCTTGTGCAAGCCCTCGCGCAGCATAAAGAACAGCCGGAACTTGCCTTGACCGCGCCATCTTCGGTGCCACCGCTCGGGGAGTTGAAGCCGAAGTCGGTCTAGGGCGGCGGCGTGGTCCTGCCCAGCCTTACTAAAAGGATTTTCTACTGCGATTTCGCGGCTTGCTCCTTTTCCGAAGAGGCGTATAATTCCACCGGATTGTAAACGTTAACGCTCACGTCCCCGGGGGTACTCTGGATGGATGCCCGTTCTAAGAAGAACGCGGTCGGTCGTCGTGCATTTCTCACGCAAACCGGCAGCGGGCTTCTCGTGGCAACTCTTCCTGTAACCAGTTCCTTGGCAGCTCCTTCTGAGCCAGTGGCTCCAGGCGACCACACCTCACGCTCTTCGACACCCGCCGGAGCAAAAAAGAAGATTCCCATCGGCGTTTTCGACCCGGTTTACGACCATTTTTCGCTCGATGACATGCTGGATAAAGTGAGCGCGCTCGGCCTGGAAGCGATGGAGATCGGCACGGGCGGCTATCCCAACAACAAGCATTGCGCGCTGGACGATTTGATTTTGAATAAGAGCAAGGCGCGCGCTTGGCAGAAGAAGTTTGAAGACAGGGGAATTCGGGTTGCGACGCTGAGTTGCCACGGCAATCCCGTGCATCCGAACGCGCAGCAGGCGCAAAAAGATGTGGAGACGTTCCGCAAAACGGTGCTGCTGGCGGAGATGCTGGACATCAAGGTCATCGTCGGATTTTCGGGATGCCCCGGCGGGACTCCCACCGATACGCAGCCGAACTGGATCACCTATCGCTGGCCTCCGGAATACAACCAGATGCTGGAATGGCAGTGGAAAGAGAAAGTGATTCCGTATTGGAAGGAGGCCGCGGCGTACGCGCGGTCGCACGGGATCAAACGGCTGGCGTTTGAGATGCATCCGAATTTTGTCGTCTACAACCCGCGTACGCTGTTGAAGCTGCGCGAGGCGGTAGGCGAAGAAATCGGCGCGAACTGTGACCTGAGCCATCTGTTCTGGCAGGGTTGCGATCCGGTGGAAGTGATTCGTTTTCTCGGCAAGCAGGGTGCGCTTTTTCACGCGCATATGAAAGACACGGTGATTTACCCGGAGAATGCCGCGAAGTACGGCGTACTGAATTTTGCCTCGGAAGCAAAAGATTTGCCCGAAGCTTCGGACACCTTTCGTGCGGTCGGCTATGGGCACAGCGCGTCGCTGTGGAAGTCCGTGGTCGAGGCTTATATGGACATCGGCTACGAAGGCATATTGTCGATCGAAAACGAAGACCCGATTTTGCCGGGCGAAATCGGGGTTGAGCGCGCAGCGTACGTCCTGAAAAACGTGCGCAAGGAAATTTTAGGTGAATGAATAGGAAGCGCCGGTTGCGTTTCTTTTCATCGGTTTCGGTTTTTCTCAGGAGGGGCTATGCAACGGCGTGAAGCGCTGCGCATTTTTGCGGCAGGCGCGGTTTTGCCTGCGTTATCTCCGGAGCTGTTTGCGATGTTTCGCCAGGCGCAGCCGCCGCCAGGATACACATTGCGAACGCTGACCGGCCACCCGAACGACACCGTGGTGGCCATGATCGACCAGATCATTCCGGCGACCGACACTCCCGGCGCGAAAGGCGCCCGCGTGAATGAATTCATCGATCTGATTCTGACCGAATGGGCCACGCCAGAAGAGCGAAAGAATTTTCTGGACGGCCTGGCGGGAATCGACAAGCAGAGTCAGGCCCTTTACGGCAAGAACTTTTCCGACGCGACTTGGGAGCAACAGATCGTACGGCTGCGGGCACTTGACGCTGCGGTGATGACCAATCGCATTGTGCGACCGCGGCACGGCAACACTGTCACCAAACCCGACAGTCAGCTGGAGGGCAACTTCTGGGAAGTGTTCAAGCGCATCACCGTTCACGGCTACTACACTTCGGAAGTCGGATTTACGCAGGAATTGAAACTTGAAATTATTCCCGGCGCGCAGCATGGATGCAATCCCATGCCCGCCGGTCTTGGCGAAGCCTGATCTCCCGGAGAAAAAATGCCTACACCTACGTATGACGCAATCGTTGTCGGATCGGGAATCACCGGCGGCTGGGCGGCCAAAGAGCTCACGGAAAAAGGCCTGAACACCCTGATTCTGGAAGCGGGCCGGCCCATCACACCGGAGAAGGATTATGTCGAGCACGTCCCGGTGTGGGAATTGAAATACCGCAGCTGGGACGTTCGCCCGGAGCGCGCCAAGACGCAATTCGTACAGCGCGAGTGCTATTACGCGTGTGACGAGTACTCCAACAAGTTTTTCGTAAGCGACGTCGACAATCCTTACACCAGCGATCCGGGGAAGCATTTTTCATGGATTCGCGGCCGACAGGTGGGCGGCAAGTCCCTTACCTGGGGACGACAGAGCTATCGTTGGAGCGATCTCGATTTCGAGGCCAATTTGAAAGAGGGGATCGCGGTCGACTGGCCCATCCGCTATGCGGACATCGCGCCGTGGTACGACTACGTGGAGGAATTCGCGGGCATCAGCGGCCAGGCAGAGGGGCTGCCGCAGCTGCCCGACGGGAAATTTCTGCCTCCCATGGAAATGACCTGCGCGGAGCAAGATGTGCGCGATGCGATCGCGAAGCATTTTGATGATCGCATCATGACCATTGGGCGTTCGGCGGTGTTAACGCGCGTGCACAAGGGCCGAGCGGCTTGCCATTACTGCGGCGTATGTCACCGCGGCTGTATCACCGGATCCTATTTCAGCAGCCTGAGTTCGACCCTGCCAGCGGCGATGAAGACCGGCAAGTTGACCATTCGCCCCTACAGCGTAGTACACAGCCTGATTTTCGACCCAGCATCACGGAAGGTGACTGGCGTCCGCGTCATCGACGGCCAGACCAAGAAGGCGCTGGAGTTCAAGAGCCGCATTGTTTTTCTGAACGCAGCGACGCTGGAGTCCACACGCATTTTGCTGAATTCGGCGACACCGGAATTTCCCAATGGCTTGGCCAACGGCAGCGGCGAACTCGGCCACAACCTGATGGATCACCATATGGGAGCGGGTGCTTCGGGAATCATCCCCGGCCACGAAGACAAGATGCCGTTCGGTAACCGACCCAACGGAATTTACGTACCGCGGTTCCGCAACGTGAAAACCAAGCAGAAAGATTTCCAGCGTGGCTATGGCTATCAGGGCGGCGGCAGTCGGGAAGGCTGGAGCCGTGGCACCAACATGGCCGGCATCGGCGTGGACTTCAAGCAGATGCTGCGCAAGCCCGGCCCGTGGCGCATGACGTTCGCCGGGTTTGGCGAATGTTTGCCGTACCACACCAACTGGGTAGAAGCGGACAAGGACAAGCTTGATGCGTGGGGAATTCCTACGCTGAAGATTCACTGCGATTGGGGCGACAACGAGCACACGATGTCGCGCGACATCGCGATCCAGGCCGGTGAGATGCTCGCCGCTGCTGGGGCTCGCGATGTCAACACGTTCCAAGACATTTCCCGGCCGGGACTGGGCATTCACGAAATGGGAACGGCACGCATGGGCCGCGATCCCAAGACCAGTGTGCTGAACGAACACAATCAGACGCACGACGTGAAAAATCTTTTCATGACCGACGGCGCTTGTATGACTTCCGCAGCGTGCGTAAATCCTTCGCTGACCTACATGGCCCTGACGGCGCGAGCCTGCGATTATGCCGTCTCACAAATGAAGAAGAACGAACTATAATCTTTGTCGAAATTGTTGCGGCTGCGATCCCACGGTTTCGCGCGAAAGCGCTGAAGCCTCAGGAGGACAGGCCGTGGCTTCCAAAAACCTGCTAAGGACGGCGCATGGCTCAAATCACTCGTTCGCCCAAAACATATGACGTGTGTGTGATCGGATCGGGAGCCGGCGGCGGCATGGCCGCGAAGGTCCTTACCGAAGGCGGACTGAACGTTGCGATGTTGGAGGCTGGCCCGCAAGTTTATCCCGACAAAGACTACAAGATGCTGATGTGGCCGTACGAGCTGCCGCATCGCGGAGCGGGAGTGGGCGGGCGTGCCAGCGAAGACTTTGGCGAGTTTCTGGCGCCGAATGGCGCGTGGGAAATCGAAGGTGAACCATACAGTTCGGCGCCGGGCGCGAATTTCCGCTGGTTTCGCTCGCGCATCGTAGGCGGGCGCACCAATCACTGGGGCCGGATCGCTTTGCGCTTTGCGCCGGTCGATTTCCAGTCGAAGACGCGCGATGGATTGGGCGACGACTGGCCGATTACGTACGAAGACCTTTCACCGTACTACGACAAAGTTGAGTCATACATCGGCGTCTTCGGCACGAAAGAAAATGTTGCCAGTGCGCCGGACGGCGTTTTTCTGCCGCCGCCCAAGCCGCGCTGTACCGAAATCCTCATCAAGAGGGCGTGCGATAAATTAAACGTCACTTGCATTCCTGCGCGCTTGGCGATTTTAACGAAAGCGCACAACGGCCGCTTGCCCTGCCATTACTGCGGGCAGTGTGGCCGCGGTTGCATAACGGCGTCGAACTTCAGTTCGAGCCAGGTATTGATTCCGCCGGCCATGGCCACTGGCAAACTGACGCTGATTACCGGCGCCATGGCTCGCGAGATTGTTGTCGGCAAAGACGGCAAGGCGGAAGCGGTTTCGTATATTGACAAAGCAACTAAAACAGAAAAGCGCGTGTATGCGAAAGCCATTGTGGTCGCGGCAAGCGCTTGCGAATCCGCGCGCCTGCTGCTGAATTCCAAGTCGGCGCTATATCCCGATGGCTTGGGGAATTCAACCGGAAATGTTGGCAAGTATCTGACCGATTCAGTAGGCAGCGACGGCTGGGGCGAGATTCCCGCCCTGGAAAAAATGCCGCCGCACAATCATGACGGCGTGGGCGGTATGCATTATTACGTTCCCTGGTGGAAGTTCGACCGCAAAAACGATTTTCCGCGAGGCTATCACATCGAATTGTGGGGCGGCCGCGACATGCCCGGCGTAGGAATGTTTGACGGGCTTTGCCACGACGAAGAAGGCTATGGTTTGCAGTTGAAGCGGCGCGCGCGCCAGGTGTATGGAACGACGGTAGGCTTCTCCGGCCGGGGCGAGATGATTCCGAACCCTGAAACGTATTGCGAGCTGGATCCGGACCGTGTGGATCAGTGGGGCATTCCGATTCTGCGCTTTCACTTCAAATGGAGCGAATACGAACTGCGCCAGGCCAAGGACATGCAGGAAACGTTCAAATCCATCGTCGAGATGATGGGAGGAACGTATAAGACGAAAACGCGCATCGACGGGCAGTATCCGTTCGGAATTTTGCCCGGCGGAAAAATCATTCACGAAGTAGGCACGGCGCGCATGGGCGCTGATGCCAAGACCAGCGTGCTTAACGGCTATTGCCAGACACACGATGTGAAGAATGTTTTCGTGACTGACGGAGCCCCGTTGGTGACCAATCCCGACAAGAATCCGACGCTGACCATCATGGCGCTGTCGTGGCGCGCTTCCGAGTACATCTTGGACGAAGCGAAAAAAGGCAACATCTAACTGCCGCTTGTACCGAGCGCGAGGAGAACAGATGAGCATTCAAGGAATTTCAAGGCACGATGTTTTGAAAACGCTCGCGATGAGCGCGGCGGGCGGCTCGGTGTTGCAAGTGATTCCGCTGGAAGCAGCCGATCTGGCTCACCAGATGGTCCGCAAGGAGAAAGCAGCCGCGCCGGCGGGCAAGTATGCGCCGAAATATTTCACCGCAAAGCAATACGAAACGCTGACTTCGCTCTGCGACACCATTATTCCTAAAGACGAAAAGTCCGGAGGCGCGGTGGAAGCGGGCGCCCCGGAATTTATCGACCTGCTCACCAGCGAAAACGTGGAGTTTCAGGGACGGCTCGGCGGGGGCTTGATGTGGCTCGACAGCTACTGCATCGACCATTACGGAAAGACCTACATGGAGTGCCCGCCGGAACAGCGCAAGGAAGTGGTTGACCTGATCGCTTACCGAAAGAACGCCAAGGCCACGCCGGAATTGCACCAGGGTGTAGCGTTTTTCGCGTTTCTCCGCAGCATGACGTGCGACGGCTTTTACACCAGCAAAATCGGGATCGAAGACCTGCAGTACATCGGCAACGTCACGCGCAGCGAGTGGACGGGCTGCCCGGCGCTCCCCGAATGAGCGTCCATCGGTAATCGTTCGGAAGGGAAGTCTTCGGCTCTGCCGCGTCTAATTGAGGACCTATTCCTCTAACTGCTTCATTTCAGGAGACAGGCATGGTGAGGGCAAATGCTCGCTGGATCGGAGTGTTCGCGACTGCTCTGTTAGCAGTCGTTTTATTTTTTGTGGCCGGGCAGGCCTGCGGGCGGAAGCCGCTAAATACCACACACGACAAATCTTTCTGGCGAGCGATCGCGGCCAACAAATACCAAGTTCCGCCTGGAGAACTAGGCTTTGTGTTGGCGCAGGAACTCAGCGGCTATCTCGCCTCGCCCGATCCGGAGCTGCGCGACGATCTGGCTTACTCCATTTTGACGGTATGGATTGTCAGGCAGCAGCAGTTCTCGCCGGAAGAGCTCGTTAGACTAAGCGAGGAGTGGACCGCGAATTTGCGCGACGGGATCGGCCAGAGGGGAACCGACAGCATCTTTAAACGCTCCTTCTCCGCATTACTCTTGTCCTCGATCGCCGAAAGGGAACTGAAGACTCCTTTTCTTGGCGAGGTCCAGTACCGCAAATTGCTGGCCGCCACAATCGATTATCTTCGTGACGAGAAGGATTTGCGCGGATTCGATGCTGCAAAAGGCTGGGTCCACTCGACGGCACATACTGCTGATCTATTGGCTGCGCTCGCCGGCAACCCTTTGTTCACCAAACAGGACCAAGCGGCCGCGCTGAACGCGATCGCGCAAAGACTGGCTAGCGCAAGCGAAGTCTTCACGTACGGAGAGCAGGATCGCTTGGCGAACGTCGTAGCCGTAATCGCAAGCCGCTCCGACTTCGACTTGGACGGATTCAAGTCCTGGCTGGCCGATTTGGACGCCTCCGATCAAGCCGTTTGGAAGGACTCGCCCCCCAAGCTGCAAGGGCTCACACGGTTTCAGAACGACTCCTACATGCTGCGCGCGGTGGTACCGCAAGTATTGGCAAGGGAATCTTTGGGAGCGCAGCCAGCTCCAGCAGCGGTAGAGGTCCAGAAGGCGGTCCTCAAATCGCTAGGCCGACGCTGACTGCCTCAAGAAACGCTCGTTCTCGATTCACCCATCTCCTACGCTAGCGAAGGCTTCATCTTGTCTCCCGAAGCCAATTTCAACAGTTCGCGAACTTTGGGCTCAATCTCGTTGCGCACCTGCCGAAATGCTCCGAGCCGCGCCTCGGGCGGTCCCTCGACAGAGCACGGATCGGTCAAGCTCCATCGAAAAAGACGAAATGCGAAAGGGAAGACCGGACAGCGTTCCTTGCTTTCATCTCCCATGCCTACTACATAAGCGAAATGCTGTTTAAGCGCGGCTTGTACATCTTTGGCTTCTTGCTTGGAAATATCGATGCCGACCTCCCTCATGGCATCAACAGCAAGCGGGTCAATCGGTGCAGGCTCTACTGCCGCGCTTACCGCCTGAATCTCGTCGTGCCCCAAAACACGCACAAAACCTTCCGCCATTTCGCTGCGTTCGGGATGGCCAGTGCAAAGAAACAAAACTTTTGGTTTATCCCACATGCTTCCTCCATGCGGGCTGAGCGCTCTTTTTTGCCATCACCTAAACAAACTACCTGCTGGTTGGCGACGGCCAAATACGGAGAAAGCTGTAGGTGCTACAAAAAGTGTTCTTACGGCAGGAACTCGGACGGAAGAGCGTGCCCCGGATTTACTTCCCAGATGTTCGCGCTGGCAATCCACCACCGAGTTCCGTCCCAATACAAGTCCAGGCTGTCGATTGAGTGCCCCAACGCCGGGCCATTTGCCGAAGCACGCTGCTCGGCCGTGCTAAGTACGTGCGCCATGTTTCCAGCTCGATGAACGATCCGGTGCATTTCACGCTCGTAAAATGCTTTGCCGCCACGCGCGGCCTCGCTGTCGTCGGCAAACTCCTGGTGCGTCATGGACTGTGCCGCAGTCTTGCCCTTCGCGCCCTCTTTGACGATCACGAACCGCACGTTGGGAATGTACAGCGTCGCATCGCGGCCCCATTCGCGCGGTTTCCCGGCCGGGCCAGAGACCACCTCGAAGTACGCCTTGATGATGCCGTCAAGGGACAAGACATCATCCGCGCGCGGCTCGAGTTTAGGGATGTCGACGTGGGGGTGTGCCGCTTGCGCTTCTTTCGCGTTAGCGGCCGAGTTGTTCGCGGTGCGGAAGGCGAGGAGCGCGACTACTAGAGACACACCCGGCAGGAACGCTCGCCGGTTCATTCGCATAAACCCCTCCATTACGTCATCAGGACTTGATCGTGCCGGAGGCGGCGTCCCAGGTTACAGCCGCTTTCCTAAAATAGGATTCGTTCGCCATGTGGCACGCCAGCGCCGCGTTGTGGCCGAATACGGCATCCTCAACGACCGGCGTGTGCGACCGCGAATGCTGGAAGAAGTTCCACAAATGCGGCCGCACATCGTCCCACGAATTGCCCTTATAAGTGTAGGACTCAACGAGCGGCTCTTTGCCCGGCGCCGCATCGTGCTCGGCGTGCCACTGCTTCATGTACTCGGCGCGCATTGCGCCCGGATAACTCGAGGTGTAGTAGCACGGATATTCGTCCTTGCCCGATTGCGGCGAATAGGTGATACCAAACTCCGTTACCTCCAGCGCCCCTTTGGAGCCCTGAAAGCGATAAATTTCCGGCGATTCGCAACCCGCGTTCAACCGCAGATAAACCGGATACTTTCCATAATCGAACAACGTGGCATGCACGTCGGGCATATTGCGCCCATCCGGCCAGCGCAAAATTCCGCCGACCGACATGACACGCGATGGCGGCTCGTTCCAGCCGAGCATGAAGTTCATGCCGCTTACCAGATGCACCAGCAAATCGCCCGCGAGGCCGGTGCCGTATTCTTTCCAGCAGCGCCAGCGGGCAAAAACTTTGGCGTCGAACGCGCGCTTTGGCACGGTTCCTTGCCACGTGTCCCAGTCGATCGTCGTCGGGCTTGCATCCGGCGGCGGCGGATATTCCCACGCGCCGCAAGGGTCGTTGCGGCCCAGCGAACCTTCAACCAGATTGAGATCGCCGATGATGCCTTGCGCCAGCAGTTCCTTGGCCTTCGCGCACACGACAGAACTTACGCGCTGCGAACCGATCTGCACTACCCGGCCGGTTTTTTTGTATGCATTCACCATCGCTATGCCGTCGGCAGGCGAATGCGACATTGGCTTCTCGCAATAAATGTCCTTGCCGGCGTTCACTGCATCCACGACCACTTGCTTGTGCCAGTGGTCAGGAACGGCCGCGATGATGCAATCAATTTCCTTGTTGTCGAGCAGTTCCTGGTATTTTCGCGTTGTATAAATTTTCTTGCCGACGATCTCCGCCGCCAGTGTGTGGCGCCCATCGTACAAATCTGCAGCCGCCACGCATTCGACACCAGCCAGCGCGATTGCATTTGCCAGCAGCCCCGAGCCCTGCATGCCGACACCGATAATCCCGAAGCGCAAACGATCGCCAGGCGGCACCACCTTTTCCAGCGAGGACGGAATGTACTCCGGCTCAATCAGCACGTTGCGCGAAACGGCTAACGCCCCGGCGGTGCCGGCGGTTTTTTGCAGAAATTGACGGCGAGTGGTTTTCATACGGCCTCCGCGAAAGAAGATTCCATAAGTGAACGATTTTTCAAGCCGCCTAAGCGCGTGTGCCCAAGCTTGGCTACTTCAACGACTGAATGCTCACGTCCTTGAAGAACACGATGTCGTTGTCGCTGTGATTCTGCAGTCCGAACCAGCCTTCATTGGGGCGCGGCCCGCGCAAGGGTTCAAAATCGAATTTCCGTTCTGGAACCGGCTGGCCCTCGGTGTAATCGGTTACCTTTACGCCGTTTAGTTCCACGATGGTACGCGGGCCCTCCAGTGTGATGATCATCGTGTTCCACTCCGGGCCCGGTTTGCCCGGTTTGGCCAGCGGTTTCGTCAACGAATAAAGCGTGCCGGTAATGTGGGTGTCGTCTTCGTTGGAGGTCTCCGGGTGATTGTCAATCTGCACTTCGTATCCGTAGTGCACCGGCATCCACGGCTCGCGCGGTTCAATCGGAATCCGAATGTACACGCCCGAGTTGTCATTTGTGTCGCGCATCTTGTAGACCACCCGAATACGGCAGTTGCTGACCTTCCCTCCGGTCCAATAGAGCAACCCCATTCCACCGTTGGTCTTGATCAAGCCGTCTTCGACCGTGTCGCCGCCCGGCCCAACGTGCTTCCACCCCGTAAGATCTTTTCCGTTGAACAGCGGCTTCCACTGGTTGTCTTTCGCTTGTCCCGCCACGAGCGCCATGCACAATCCTACACAGCACAAACCCGCGCAGCTCACAGCAACCAACCACTTGCGAATCATGCAGCCTCCCGAAATTTGTATTGTTATTTGCTAGTTGGCGCGAGCCCCCGCGCTCAATGCCCTGAAACATCTCGATCAAAAGGTCAGATTGTGCAGGTATTCGTAACTCTTCTTGATGCTGTCAAACGCGTCTTTCGGAAAGTCATGCTCTACAAAGTAATGCTTGATGCCAGCCTTTCCGGAATTTGCGAAGATGTGTTTCCAATCAATCACGCCGCCGCCTACTTCCGTCATGTCTTCCATCTCTTTGTCCGGATCTGCGGTCGGACCCTCAGCTCCCTTAGGCAGCACCTTCATGTCCTTCACGTGCACCAGCGGAAACCGTCCCGGATATTTGTTGAAATACGCAATCGGATCTTTCCCCGCCACGCTGATCCAGCACAGATCCATTTCCATCTTCACGTTGTCGGCTTTGGTGGATTCGAGCAAGTAGTCATAAGGCAGTTTTCCGCCCAGCGCCTCCGACGGCTGAAACTCAAAGGTGTGGTTGTGATACGCGAACTGAATGCCGGCCTTGCGCGCCTGCTCGCCCGCTTTGTCAAATAACTCCGCCGCGCGCTTGTAGCCGTCTGGTTCCTTGCGCTGCTTCGGATCAATCCACGGACAAACAATGAACTTGTGCCCGATTACATGCGCAGCGTCCAGCTGCTCGCTCCACTTGTTTTGCACGATGTCATACCCGACGTGGCATGACGGAGATGTCAGCCCATTCTTTTCCAGCAACGCGCGAACGTCTTTGGGCGAGTGATCGAAATACCCTGCGAACTCGACTTCCTTGTAGCCAACCTGCGCAACCTTGGCCACCGTTCCGTCAAAGTCCGATTTCATCGCGTTGCGTACCGTGTATAGCTGCACGCCCACCGCCTTCAGTTTGTGCTCTGCAGGCAACGCCCAGGACAACTCCGAAGGCAAGAATGCTGCAGCGGACGTGCCGATAAATTCGCGACGTTTCATGGAGCTAAATCTCCTTCGACGCTTCTCGCAAAATCGTTTTACAACAGCCGCGGGGAGTATACACCCGCTCCAAATCTTTGTGGCGAGAAACTCTGAAACTTCAGCAGCAAAAAAAACGGGGCGGCGCGTGAATCAATTTGCGTCGCCCCGCGGGGTGTAGGGGGTGAAACGTCGTTTAGAAATAAAACCGCAGGCCAAATTGCATGCGGCGAGGCGCATGCGCGGTGGTCAGGTGCAGGAAGGTCGGACTTCCGAAGCTCGAATCAATCGAGTCCGTCCCGTTGCCAAACTGCGTATGGTTAAACAGGTTGAACGCTTCCCACTTGAAGTCAAGTCCGGTGCTCTCGGTAATCGCAAAACGCTTGGTCACGCCAAAGTCA
>DASSYL010000339.1:0-4517 GCA_035703315.1 Candidatus Acidiferrum sp.
TGGGTGACATCAGCTCGCGCCGCGGTCGCATCGAGGGCAGCGAAGTGCGCGGACACACCGTCGTCATCAAGGCGCAGGTGCCGCTGGCCGAAATGCTTTCTTACGCCACCGATCTCACTTCCAAAACGCAGGGTCGCGCCAGTTATTCCATGGAGTATTCGCACTACGACTACGTTCCGAACGAGTTGGCAGACAAGGTGGTCGCGGCACACAAAGCCGCCCATGGCGAACAACTAGTCGAGGAAGAAGCTTGATTTTCGAGCAGGCTTAGGTTGTGGTCTGACCCGGCCGACGCTTTCTTTGCCAGAACGACCGTGCGCCCATAACCAGAAGTGTGGACAGCGTCAGCAAGCCTGCAGCGGCTGGTTCCGGCACTGCTGTCGCTGTGTATGTCACATCGTAAGGGGAACCGACCCCGATCCGCCCGCCGAATTCGCGCACGCACTCGTCGTTGCACCCAAAAAGGTATGCTGCGTAAACCGTCGGCGCACCGGGATCCGGTCCCGTCCCGAACAGCGAAACGTCCAAATCCAATTCTCCGTTAAATGCGCTCAGCGGAATATACGTCCCCGGCCCGCAGCAAAAAATGCGTCCATCATTCGGCGTCGTCACCGGCGCTGATCCCATCGAACCAAACTGAGTCGCCATAAACGATCCCGGTATGTACGATCCATAAATTCCGGGGCCAAAGAGTCCGGTCGTGTTCACCCACTGGAACGTGAACGAGAAATTGACCGTCTCGACGCATACTCCGCCGCAAACATTGTTTCCCATGAAGATAACCGACCCGACCACATTGTATGCGGGGCCTACCAGCGAATCAGCATGTGCAGGAAACACTATAAGGAACAGCAGACAGACCACTGCAGCCAACCATTTCATGGGACCCTCCCACGCAAGTGCAAAAAGCGTAGGACAATTTCACGCGAGTGGCAATCATGATTTCTTCGAGGTCCACGGCAATACTAACCCCTAGTACTTCTCGCCCAAGCTCAGCCGGCAATCTGCGGCAACGAAGCGCCCGCAAGAAAACACTTTGCACAATGTCCTCGGCTAAGCCGTAATCGGACAGCAGGGAACAGGCGCAAGCAACCAGCGCCGGACCGTGCCGCTCGCAAATCTGCCGGACATCGTCCGCGCTTAGATGGCGTGTGGCCAAAAATCATCCTATCCGAATGGCCTATAAGACACTCGGGCGCCACAAATTTGTCTTCCCGCAATCTCTCCCCCTTCCAGTCTCCAGGCCTCCCTAGTTTTCGCTAACCCCTTTATTTGCCATACTTACGAGATCCGTCCCAGGTTTCTCCAAAATTGTGCAAATGACTTCTTGTTACAAAAAACAGGGGATGGAGTCCCTTCCTGTTTTCAAGGACTTGCGCCGCCCAACCTTCGCTACCTTGGTCGTTCTGCAAAAAAGCCTTCTCCTGAAAAGACCCAGTTTGGCTCTTGCGCGCGCTAGAATTGCTGCAAAAATATGCCAATGAAAAACAAATCCGTCCTCTCGCGCTCCGGCAAAGCCGGTCCGCAAACCCTGGCCATCCATGCCGGAGAACCTTCGCGCCACGGCGTTAATGCCGGCGTGGGCACTAACATCTGCCGCACCTCCACCTTCACCTTTTCCTCCACGCAGGAAATGAAAGAGTGGGCTGAAGGAAAAAATACCGCGTATATCTACACGCGGTACGGAAATCCAACGCTCTCGGTAGCCGAAGGAAAAATTGCGGCGCTGGAAGGAGCGGAAGCGGCAATCGTGACCGCAAGTGGAATGGCAGCAATTTCTTCCGCGCTGCTCGGGGCTCTCAAGCAAGGCGACGAACTGCTCTCCACGGCGCAGCTCTATGGCGGCAGCTACCGCCTGATGCGCGATGTCTTTCCGGATATGGGCATCACCGTGCGCCACGTTGGAATTTCGCTCGAAGGCATCGAATCGCTGGTAACGCCGCGCACCAAAGTGCTCTACATCGAGACGCCGACCAATCCGACCTTGCGTCTCGTCAATCTGGAGCAGGCCGTCGCTTTCGCCAAGAAGCACAAGCTGACTTCAATCATCGACAACACGTTTGCTACGCCTGCGTTGCAGAAACCGATTGCGGTGGGGTTCGACATGGTCGTTCACAGCGCGACCAAATACATGGGTGGCCATTCCGACATCATCGCGGGCGCAGCTGCGGGCAGCCGTCGCTGGATGGACCGCGTGCGGCACATGGTGATTTACCTCGGCGGTTCGATGGATCCGGGTGCGGCGTTTTTGCTGATTCGCGGCATGAAGACAATGGGCGTGCGCATCGAACGGCAATGCGCGAACGCCATGGCGGTGGCAAAATTTTTGCAGCGGCATCCCAAGGTCGCGCGCGTGCATTATCCCGGTCTGAAATCACATCCCGACCATGCGCTGGCAAAAAAACAGATGAAGAACTTTGGCTCAATGCTGGCGTTTGACATGAAAGGCGGTTTGCCTGCCGCGAGCAAGTTTTGCGACCGTGTGCAGTTGTTCCTGTTGGCTGCCAGCCTGGGCGGAGTGGAATCGCTCGTGGTGCTCCCGATTTACAGTTCGCATTACCGCATGAGCGCAAAAGAGCTGGAGCTGGCCGGAGTTACTCCCGGAACAGTTCGAGTCTCAGTCGGACTCGAGGATGCGGCCGATCTGATCGCGGACCTGAAGCAAGCATTGGCGTAACGCCCTGCCGGGCCTTGGCCCGGACGCAAAACGCTGGAATCTGCGGACGTTTTGGGAGCAGAATCGAGGGCAACGGGTCGCGCCGAAACAATCTGATCGGGTTAGGTTAGGGAGGGCGGAATGCGCGCGTACACATTTGCGCGGGTGAGTGGGCTGCTGACGCTGGCAGTTCTCATCAGCGCCACGCCAAGAATGTCGGCCAATGAGAAAACGACAGGAGTGCTGGCTTTCGAACAGCTGAAAACTCTTGTCGGCAGTTGGGAAGGGAAAAACGACGCTGGGCCGGTGAAAATCACCTACACGCTGGTTTCCGGGGGAACGGCTTTGATGGAGCGCATGCAGCCGGCAGCCGAAGCGGAGATGATCACCATGTATTCCGCGGACGGTGACAAAATTGTGGTGACGCACTACTGCAGCGAAGGGAATCAGCCGTCTATGAAAACGGAGACGCTGAAAGCGACAGCCAACAAATATTCCTTCAGCCTGGTGAGCGTTTCTGGGTTGAAGTCTCCCGACGCCGGGCACATGACAGGGCTCGTGCTCACCCTTTTGGACAAAGATCATTTGAAGCAGGAATGGACGTACACCGACAAAGGCAAGACGAGCACCAACTCGTTTGAGTTTCGCCGCAAGCCGGAAAAAGCGGCGACCGTTACGCCGAGCGGCAACTGAGTGAAAGAACCAAGCCCTCTGGCGGCGCTGCGCGAAAAATTGTTGGCCGCTGAAACCACGCCGCGCAAGGTGGCGGAAGGGGCGCTGCAACAATCCAATCAGAACGCGAAACGCAACGTCTATCTCGCGCAGGATAAAGATTGGACCCTGCATGAAGCGGGGCGTGCGGAGTTAGCCTTCGGCGCGGCTGAAGAACCTCCGTTATTCGGCTTGCCAGTTTCGCTGAAGGATTGTTTTGATCTACAAGGATTCAAGACAACTGCCGGAACAAAGTTCTATGCCGACAAGAATCAGAACGCCGGCACTGACTCGGCGGTAGCCGCGCGTCTGCGCGCACAAGGCGCGGTAATCACTGGCAAGACCCACCTTCATCCGCTGGCTTACGGAATCACTGGAGAGAATCGCGACTTCGGCGATTGTGTGCAACCACGCGATGCGGCGCTCCTGACTGGCGGATCGAGTAGCGGCGGAGCCGCGAGCGTGCAGGAAGGCTCGGCAGTCGCGGCGATCGGGACGGACACCGGCGGATCGATCCGCGTTCCGGCCGCGCTTTGCGGCCTGGCCGGTTATCGAGCGAGCATAGGATTAGCGTGGGAGCGTAAATTGTGGGGCGGCGGAGTTCACTTGTCGCAAACGTTCGACACACTCGGCTGGATCTTCTGGGATTTGCGCGATGGACCGTTGCTGGCGGAGGGTCTGTTTGGGTTGAAGCGAACTGAGAAACCTTCACCGCGAGTTCGTGTGGGAGCGATCGCGGGAAATTTTCTGCGCGACTGCGATGCTTGCGTTGCGCAAGCGTACGCGAAATGCAAGGAGGAGATCGCGGCAACGGGGGCCGAACTTGGCGCGTTTGAGGCGGACTACTGGGATGAAGCGCTGTCCATTTACGCGCCGATTCAAGCGAGCGAAGCCGCGGCCATCCACGCGCCGCATACGGGCGGCGATTTTTCCTGTTTTCCCGAGCCGATCAGCGAGCGACTGGCCTGGGGCGCGTCGCTTTCTTCGGAAGAGACTAAGCGGCAGCGAAACCGCCACGCGGAATTTCGCGAGCGAGTGGACAACCTGTTCGAGCAATACGATTTTCTCTTGCTGCCATGCTCTCCGTTGAGCCGCCTTGCAGCGGGCCAGGATCACTCGGAAACACGTATGAAGATTCTGCGCTACACGG
>DASSYL010000420.1:0-2177 GCA_035703315.1 Candidatus Acidiferrum sp.
GGTAGCGGTCGCCTGGGGCGCGGTGCGCGAGTTCTGCGAGGAGAAGACGGAAGCCCTGGGAGAGCATATCGAGCTTATGGCCCATTTTGCCCCGCAGCTTGCACCGCTGGTGTGACCTTTACCCGGTGCCCGGCGGGCAAATGCCTGACTAAGCTGTGGCTCCCCGTCGTCCTGTACCATCAGGTCGAGCGCTTGCTGGCCAGTCCGTGCTCGCGATAAACTGGCTCGGCAAGACAAGCGTTGGGAGGACTTTTCATGAAGCCGTTTCGAAAATTCTGCGTCGCGATTGGTGCCGTCGCATTAGGCTGCTCCGCTTTGCTGTTGCAGACTCGCGAAGCTCCGGCGCAATCCTATCCTAACCGGACCGTGACCATTATCGTCCCGTTCGGCGCCGGCAGCATCACCGACAGTCTTGCCCGCGTGCTTGCCGACAAACTGGGCGCGATGTGGAAGCAGTCGGTTGTCGTGGAAAATCGGCCCGGTCTTCCTGGCACGACGGCCGTAGCTAAAAGCGCGCCAGACGGTTACACATTGATGTTGACATCCAACGGCCACACGATCGCAGGCGTCATCAACAAGGGCATCCAATTCGATCCGGTAAAGGATTTTGCTGGGGTGACTGTCATCGCTTCGGTGCCGCTTGTCGCGATCGTACCTGTTGATTTTCCGGCCAAGACGCTGAAGGAATTTGTCGCGCTGGCGAACGAGTCGCCGGGCAAGCTGAATTTCTCATCAGCCGGTGTCGCCAGCACCTCGTTTCTGTCTGCTGAGATTTTCAGGCAGGGCGCCAAGATCAACATCGTCCATGTTCCCTACAAGGGCGTGCCCGACGCGACCAATGCCGTGATCCGCGGCGACGTACAAATGTATTTTGCGCCGATTCCCAACGCCAAGGAGCTGAGCGAGGCCGGCAAAGTTCGCGCCATCGCCATCAATTCCGACAAGCGCGCTCCCCAACTCCCGGATGTGCCGACCATCGCGGAGGCCGCAGTGCCAGGCTACAAGTACGAATCGTGGTTCGGGGTGTTGGCCCCTGCCGGAACGCCGCCCGCAATCCTGACTCAGGTCAGTCGGGACATCGCCCAAGTGCTGAAAATGCCGGACATGGTCGAAAAGCTGACCACGTTCGGCTCAATTCCTGCCGCTAACTCGCCGGAGCAATTCGACGCGATCATAAAAAGTGATACGGAGCGCTACGGCAAAGTTCTGAAGGACGCGGGCGTCGCCGTGAACTAGCTCCACGGCGACCGCGCAGATCAGAACGACGGATAAAATCAGATCCACTGAACGATCGATATCCGTCCCTTACGTTGCCAGGGATTTAGGTCGCGTGCTTTGCGCTCTTCGCGCGCTTTGGGTCGGTCAGCCGCACAGCGAGAACCCACGCTAGCCAAAGAATGGCAAAGAAGAGCGATAACGAAATCGGCAAACTGAGTGCCGGGTAGACTCGATCCAGGGCTAAGCCAATTGCGACGACAACGGACTCGCTGATTGCGACAATTAAAACGTAAATCACCATGATCCACATTGATTTTGCTCTCCTGCTGGCGGCCACTTGAAAATGTTTGTACGACCGACCAGCGGGGACGAAACGTAAATTGACCGTAAATATTCGGAGGTCCGATCAGGCGTTCAGCGTTCGAATACTCATGTTCGCGCCGAGATCAAAAAATTTTCGATTGGACAGCGGATTCACGACACACTTGGAAAGCGCGGAACATTTTTGGAACCAACGCAGCAATTCGCTGATGCAAGCGTTTTCGCCGTAATTACGTCCGATTCCATTCAGATGTCATTCAGAGGCAAAGTGCTCACCTCGTGTTCTAATTCTTCGATGCAGCAGTGAAAATCAGGTCCTGATGTCTTACGCAAAAGAACGTTTCCTGGCTGGGACAATACTGTCGGCAATGCTGATGGGGCCCGTCCATGCCTCGCCTCTCGACCCAAGCTACGTCGTGGCCCAGGCGCCGCCGCAGACCGACGAAGAAAAGAAGCCGCCGCAACGGCCCGGCCAGCCGCCGCGACAACAGCCGCAGCAACAGAAGCAAGTGCCGCCCGCTCAGCAGCGTGTGCAACCGCCGCCAGGGCAGCCACCAGGACCTCCGCAGCAACGCCAGGTGCAACCACCTCCGGGACAGCCGCCAGGGCCTCCGCAGCAGCGTCAGGTGCAACCTCCG
>DASSYL010000114.1:0-2005 GCA_035703315.1 Candidatus Acidiferrum sp.
ATGACAGTTTTGAGGTACAGAGAAGACTATGGGAAAAGTGGCATTTGTTTTTCCGGGGCAGGCTTCGCAATACCCGGGAATGGGAAAAGAGCTGGCGGAAAAATACGCAATAGCGCGGGCCGTTTTTGAAGAAGCGGACAAGGCGCTGGGATTTTCCATTTCGAAGATGTGCTTTGCAGGCACGGAAGAAGATTTGAAGCAGACGGCGAATACGCAGCCCGCGATTTTGGCTTGTTCGGTGGCGGCGTTTCGCGTCGCGGCGGAAAAAGGTTTGCAGGCGGATTTTGTGGCGGGGCACAGCCTGGGCGAATATTCTGCGCTGGTGGCTGCCGGCGCATTGAAATTTGCCGATGCGGTGCAGTTGGTGCGCAAGCGCGGGCAGTATATGCAGGATGCGGTGCCTGCAGGAGTCGGCGCGATGGCTGCGATTTTGGGATTGTCGCCTGCGGTAGTCGCCGATGCATGCAAGCGCGCTGCGGAGCACGAAGTTTGCACGCCGGCGAATCAGAATTCGCCGGAACAGACGGTGATTTCCGGTCATGCAACCGCAGTGAAGCGGGCGGTGGAGATTGCTTCGCAGCTAGGAGCTAAGCGTGCGGTGATTTTGCCGGTGTCCGCGCCGTTTCATTGCGCACTGATGATGCCGGCGCAGGAAAAGCTGGCCGCGGATCTGGACAAAACTGCGTTTTCGGATTTGAGCGTGCCGCTGGTGACGAACGTGGACGCAGATACCGAGACGACCGGGAACGAGGCGAAGGACGCACTGGTGCGGCAGGTTTCCATGCCGGTGCGCTGGGAAGAATCTGTTCGGCTGCTGATTGATGAGGGCGTGAACACGTTTGTGGAAGTGGGGCCGGGCCGCGTGCTGACTGGATTATTGCGGCAGATTGAGAGGTCGGTGGCGGCGCTCAACATCGAGGACGAAAAGAGTCTGGCGACCACGCTGGAAAAGATTGCGGGAGCGAAGTCGGACGCAGCGTGAAGGGGAAGCGATCAGGGAACCAGCGATCGGGATCAGCGAGAGCAGAGTCGAGTGCCTAGCGAAGGCGTTGGGGATACCGAATGTTTAGCTTGAAGGACAAAGTGGCGGTGGTGACTGGGGCGTCGCAAGGAATTGGTCGCGACACGGCGCTGGCTTTGGCCGAAGCTGGTGCGAAAGTTGTGGTTGCTGCGCGGAATGAAGAGAAACTCGCCGCCTTAGTGAACGACATTGCTGCTGGAGGCGGGGAAGCGTTTGCGGTGAAGATGGATGTGGCGGACGCGGAGCAGGTGAAAGCCGGATTCAAGCAGATGGTCGAGAAATTCGGACGGGTGGATATTTTGGTGAACAACGCCGCCGTCACACGCGACGGCTTGGCCATGCGCATGAAGAAAGAGGACTGGGACGCGGTGCTGCAGACGAACCTGACCGGCGCGCATTTGTGCATCCAGCAGGTTTTGCCGGCGATGATGAAGGCGCGGGCGGGACGCATCATCAATATTTCGTCGGTGGTAGCGCAGAGCGGCAACGCCGGTCAAGCGAACTACGTCGCGGCGAAAGCTGGGCTGATTGGCTTGACCAAAGCCATTGCGATTGAAATTGCTTCACGCGGGATTACCGTGAACGCCGTCGCGCCGGGATTCATCGAGACGCCGATGACCGATGTTCTACCGGACAAGGTGAAGGAAGAATTGAAGACGCGGATTCCGCTGGGGAGGATGGGGTCGCCTAAAGACGTCGCCGCCGCCATCGTATTTTTGGCCAGCAATGAGGCCGGCTATGTCACCTGCCATGTGTTGAACGTGAATGGTGGGATGCATTTGGCTTAGACGACGAAACAAGATCTGATTGCATGCCAGGGGAACGGAGATTCACTGATTTTGTTTAATGGCCTGCAATTCGAATGAGCCTCTCAAGGCAAATGCACCTGACCGAAGCGGCGCTGGAAAGAATTCGAGATACCAGGATCGACTCAAATGAAGTCGTTGACGTCGTGATGGCCTTGGAAGAGCCCTTCGACATCAG
>DASSYL010000133.1:0-2235 GCA_035703315.1 Candidatus Acidiferrum sp.
GGAGCCGCCAGTAGCCTGCCAGATGGCGAGATGCTTGCCGTCGCGTGATTGAATGCCCCATCCGACATAGGGCTTGCCGTCCTGCAGAACGGGCTTGAAATCGCCGCGCATATCTATGCTGACGAGGACATGGGTCTCGCCACGCAGCGTTGCGCTGGCCCAGAAGCTCTTTCCGTCCGCTGCCCAGTCTATGGCGGAGATGCTGACCCAGTCGTTGAGGTGGATTTGTCGTTCCGCGCCGCCGTCTGTCGGAAGCAAGCGGATTTCCGTATCGAGCGATACGCGTCCATCCTTGCAGAGCGCAATGGTTTTGCCGTCGGGAGATAAGGTCCAGTTGTAGTTTTGCCAACCGGAATCGTTGGTCTGGAATGAGTCCTTGGTTTCGCCGGTAACCGAATCGAACTGAACGAAGGCCAGTGCGTCTTTTGTGAATCTGCTGTACATGCATAAAGTAGATGGCGCCCTGGCACACTGAAAATTGTTCATGCCATCGGCTTCGAGAATGGCCTTGCCAACTCCGCCCGAAATTGGAGCGGTCATGATGCGGACTTTTTCGCGGTCGAACCCCGCAGTGTGTTGGGCGGGCGCAGATCCGCTGCGCCCAGCGCGGCTGGCTTCACTCATATAAAGGATCTGTGTGCCGTCAGGATTGAGCCGCATGATGTTGGGATTTTCGTGGCCGTCTACAAGAAGTTCCGGCGAAGCGGCTCCGAGTCGCTGCCGGAAAATGTGGAATTCACCATCCCGGTTGGAAATGTAGAGAAGAGCCGTGCCGTCGGGCGTCCATTCATAGGGCCGGCTGACACTTTCGTCGAGGGTCAGCCGCTGCACCTGACTGAGCGTCTTGGTTTGCGGCTCTACCTGGGCCAGATAGACGGTTGGCGCGATGTTGTTGCGCAGGAAGATCAGCTTCTTGCCATCGCTGGAAACTTCGGGCCGCGGCTTCCAATCCGGGCTGTTCGTCACCTGAACCATGTTGCCTCGCGCTTCGCCAGTACGTTCATCGATCCGCAGCGACCAGATGTCGGATTTGATATAGGAGGGTTCCTGGACGCGGCTGAAGAAGAGGCGCCCGTCACGGCTCCAGACCAGGCCACCGCCGATCCATTCGTCGGAGAAGGCAGTGTTCGTCTTTCCGGTCGCGAGGTCGATTGTTTCGATTTTGACTTCTTCTTTGTAGCCGGGCCAATAACTGAATTTCATATAGGCGAGGCGTGTTCCGTTGGGAGACCAGGCAACAGCGAAGGAGTAGCCGGAAACATCGAGCAGCTTACGAGACTGGCTGCCATCGGAGTTCATGAGCCACAGTTCGGAAGCGTTGAGCTTTCCGTTACCGCGAAGGGCGGCGATCTGTGTTCCATCGGGCGAAACAACACCCGAATCGGATTCGTCGGAGATTTTTCGGGATGGTCCGCCGAGGATAGAGACATTCCAGAGATTGGGTTTTTCACCATCCGACTGAGTGCCGCCGACGAGTAAATGATTGCCGTCGGGGAACCAGGACACGACGCTTGGTTTGAGCCCTTGGGGAAGCCAGAGTTGATGCGAGTCTTCGCGTGCGACTTCGCGAAGAAAAAGCCCGCGCGGGTCCGTGTAGGCTAAAAGTCTCGCGTCAGGCGAGATAGCGGCCCGGTAAACGGGGATGTCGGGAGAATTCGCGGTGAGCTTGGCTTCGCTGGGAGTTTCGGCGCGGGCCGCGCGATTGCCGATGTGAAAGCCGACCGAGATGCAAGCGCCGGCGAGAACAACAATCCCGGCGATCCAGCGGGCGCGGTTTCTATTGCGCGTGGTGGTTGGGGAAGCTGGCGGGGCAAGCGAGCCGTTCGTGGGTAAGGATCCGGCGACTGGCGCAAGGAAACGGTATCCCCTGCGCGCCAGAGTCTCTACAAAGCGCGGATTGTCGGCAGAGTCGCGTAGGGCGTCCCGCAGGCGTTTTATGGCGGCATTGAGGCTGTGGTCAAAGTCAACGAAAGTATCGGCAGGCCAAAGCCGCCGCTTCAGTTCCTCGCGCGTGACGACCTCTCCGGGGCGTTCCAGTAGGAGAGCTAGCACTTGGTACGGCTGCTCCTGGATCTTGACCTTGACGCCATTTCGGCGGAGCTCGCCGGCGCGAGGGTCGACTTCATACACGCCGAACCTGACGACCTCTGTTAAATTGCCATTGGGAACGCTGGCCACCGGGTCCGCCTTTTTCTGACATTGGACGTAATCTCTCTTACTAATACGTTCTACGAA
>DASSYL010000328.1:0-2607 GCA_035703315.1 Candidatus Acidiferrum sp.
ATCATTCACTTCAACAACTGCGTCGGCACACCCAACACCGACACGGGGGGCTACCATGAGACGCTCACGCGCCTGTGGTGTGGAATCATCGGAGACTTTGTTCGCGCCGGAAACTTCTATTCGCGCTTGGCTGCGGCGAGCGCTGCCGTGGAGCGTTATGGCCAGGATCGCAACCGGCATCGCCACTACTACAGCTTTGATGTGGCAACTGACGTGAATGCGCGAAGAAATTGGGTTCCGCCCGATCGCTCGCCGCTCTGAATCCGAAAGTGCAGCGAAACGTCCGCTAAAGTCTTGTGCCGTTAAACCTGCTCAAGAAACTGTATGGCCGGCGCGGCGTGAACGAACCCACGATGGTTTCGGCCCGGCTGACCAATCGGGAGGTGGCTCATGATCAAGAAAGTTGCGGGCGGATACAAGGTTCTTTCAGAAAACGGCAAAAACCTCGGCGGCCCTTACAAAACCAAAAAAGAAGCGGAAAAGCGTCTGCGCCAGGTGGAATTCTTCAAGCATAGGAAGTGACAGGAGCAACGCTCGAATCCAGGCGAGCATCCTTTCTGCAGACCGCGCCGTACTCGTGCGAATGGACACTCGAATGAGGTGGTAATGATGCAAGTTTTTCGCTGGCTCGCCCTTTCTACCGTTGTGGCTTTTGTTTTCTGTAGCCCAGCTCGTGCGCAAGAGCGGCTCAAGCTATTCGTCGGCTACTCCTATCTTCGGCCTACGGTAACTTACGATCAGGCCAGCACCTGCCCGTTCGGATGTCCTGAGGTATCCGGTTCCGTCACCAAACACCCCAATTGGAACGGCTATGAATTTTCGGCCACCGCTAAATTTCTTCCGTTTATCGGCATCACTGCGGACTTCAGCGGCCACTATGGAACGGTCACCGGATCGAGTTCCGGCCATGTACAGACCTACTTGTTTGGCCCGGAGCTGGCTTTTCCCGCGAAGGTCTCGCCATTCGTTCACGCGCTGGTCGGAGGGGCCCATCAGGCCGTAGGCTCCGGCACGTCCACCAGCAATGGCGTCCCGGTGAACGTTTTTTCCTCGAGCGAGAATGCGTTCGCGACAGCTTTGGGTGCCGGTGTCGATCTTCATATCGCGCCATTTCTCTCGTTCCGCGCCATACAGCTGGATTATCTGGTTACTCGCTTCCATTCGAGCACGCAAAATCAGCCGCGCGCCTCGACCGGCATAGTTGTTCGCTTCTGAAGTGCTCGAGCGGAAAGCCGTGGACGGCACTCCGGTCCTGGACGCAAAAACCGGGGCGAGATACGCGAGCCCGGGCTACCGATCTGATAGTCGGTATTTTCCTAGGCTTGAATCCCGCGAAGTTGTCTCCCCTGGCGGTGCTTTGCAGATGCGCAACCCACCCGTAATCTAAGTCACTTGCACCTGGTCACCTAAATCGCTCGTTCGATTTAGCGTGTGACTGACATTTCATAAAACTTTGTCCGCGTTGCTTCGTCTCCTTTTTACCTGGGTGGACGCCACCGTTTCCTCACTCCGCTGGAGGACGGAACGGCGGGCGTATCGATCGGTGGAAGGCAGATCTTATGAAGTGCCACCACGTGCGCGTTCTCTGCTGGGGTGCGGCTGTAGCCGCCATGCTCCCGGGAGCTGCAGCCGGCCAAAACCCGAGACCGGTGCGCGCTCCGCAGTTTTTCGAGAGTCCTACCTGTGCCGAGGAAATCAGCGGCTCGTCCGGGGATTCGCGGGCCGCACGGCTCAATTACGTCTCCTATTTACGAAATGCGGACGAGTGTGCCGCACCCTTACATGATCGGTGGCGGTCGAAAAAGGAAGAGCCGGCGAAAACACCACCGACGCTCTCGGCGCGCGATTCCGTGCAGCCCATGGCAAATGAGTTTCTGGGCATGGGCGTGGCCGGTTTCGCCATCGCTGCATCCCGCCAGCAGGTCATTTTGATTTTGCGTGAAAACAACTCCTGCTCCGCCTGGTACGCGCAAGCAGAACCGAATCCATCCGAAAAATTCTCTTCTCTTCACTTTCGCATTGATTCCGAAGGTGAAGATACGAGCTTTGGCGACTACCATTCCTTTGGTCTGTACTACCGCGAACCGTACGTCGCCAGAGCCCAGCAAGAGGTTGGCGCGGGATCGACGATTACGTTGAATGCGCACGGCGCTTTCTTTCAATGGCAGGCGCCGGCGAAACTCCGCTGGGGAGCGGGCCCAGTGCTGCAGCAGTCTCCCCGGCCGTTGCGTGTAGGCATTTATTCCGGGAATTCCCTCAACGGCCAAGTCACCACACTGCTTCACGAGTTTGGCCACATCGTCGGACTGTTGCCGATCGATAGCGGCGAAGCCGGCTCCGCGGTGATTTCCACGCGGAATACGGACATCGTTCTGCTTCATTGCCGCAAGCAGATCGAGGCAAGCGCGAATCGCGCTATCATGCTGCCTGCCTCGCTCGCTCAGCTCGAACGGCTTAGGCAGCGCGCAGGACACTAGAGTTTTTGCAGCACTGGCTACCTGCCGCATTCCACCTGCGCAATAGCCGGTGTTTCGCGGTATCTAGCGTGTGCTGCTCCGACGCCCGTTCTGCCGCTGCATCGCTTGAAATAGTAGACTTTGAAGAAGG
>DASSYL010000333.1:0-5863 GCA_035703315.1 Candidatus Acidiferrum sp.
GCTGATAGCGGCACAGGCGGTCGTTCGCAAACTGGTCCTTGTTTCCAATAATCAGCGCGAGTTTGGCCGGGTTGCGGGCCTGCATATTCAGAACTGGGCAAACTAGTGCCAGGCGACGCCCAGCCATGTTCTGGGCCGCTCATTTGCCCAGCGTACTGTTGAGCGGATCATCAAGAGGCGGTATATGCGAGGGGAATTGGCTGGGGCGGAAGGATTCGAACCTTCACCATCCTCATTAACAGTGAGGTGTCCTACCGGTTGGACCACGCCCCAGCGGGCGGCCGCGCTTAGGGAAAGGCGCGCGTATGGCAATCACTCCGCGGAAAAAGCAGCGCGAAGTATCTGTCTAGAATACCACGAGGGTTCGCGGCGCCAAACGGCGAGGGCGGGCCTTATCTCGCAAATATTTGACACGATGCATTTGGCTTTCAGAGACAATGCGTCCGGTGAGGGGTTTATTTGGCGTCGGAAAATGCGACGTAGGCGCCGAGGCCAACCATGCCGAGGCCGGAGGCAGTGCGCTGGCCGCGGCGGAAACGGGCGCTGGATTTGAGTTTGCGTTCGAGGGGAGCAGCGAGCGATACGACGATCAGGTCGGCGGCAGTGTTGAGCGTGACGCTGAGAATTCCCAGCGTGGCGAACTGGAAGAAGACGTGACCGCGTTCCGGCGCGATAAATTGCGGAATGAAGGAGAGGAAGAAGAGAGCGGTTTTGGGATTGAGGGCTTCGGTCAGGATGCCTTGGCGGTAGGCGTTACCGCGGGGAGCGGTAGCGCCCGTCGGGAGCTCGGCGTTGCGGGAGCGGATCATTTTGACGCCGAGGAATACGAGATACGCGGCGCCAGCGTACTTGACGGTGTGGAAAGCGACGGCCGAAGCCGAGAGAATTGCGGACACGCCGAGAGCCGCGGCGAAGACGTGGAAAAGCCCGCCGAAGAATGTTCCAAAGGAGGATTGAAAGCCTTCGCGGCGGCCGCCCGCGAGGGTGCGGGCGAGAACGTAAAAGATACCGGGGCCGGGAGTGACGGCAAGAAGAATGGCGGCCGCGAGGAAGAGCACGAAGCGATGAGGATCGAACATAGCAGGAAAAGTATAAACGTAGAAAAGTAAAAAAGTACAAGCGCGGAGGGACAGGCCGCGAAGCGCATAATCCGATGTCGATTTTGACGCCAGGAAGAAAAATTGCCGCAAGAGACGCAGCGCCCACCGAGAAAAGCAAAGGAAAAGAGAGAAAGAATCTCGTTAGCTCCGAGAGCCGGTTACCAGATGTACGGGACGAGATGGCGGCGAACTCTCTGGCAGTAATCGGAGTAGCCGGGGAGGTTGGCGATGAGGAAGAGTTCTTCGTCGAGGAGGCGGGCGGCGAGTGCGGCAAAAAGGAAAGGCACGAGGAGAAGAGTCCAGTAAGAGCCAAGGGCCAGAGGAGTGGCGAGGAAAAGGACGAGCGCGCCGAGGTACATGGGATGGCGCACGAGTCCGTACAAGCCAGTGGAGATGACTTGCTGGCCTTGTTCAACTCTGACGGTCGCTGCGGCGTGAGTGTTGGCGCGAAAAACAAAGAAGATGATGGACATGCCGGCGATGACGCCGAGTTCGCCAAGAAGTACGAGCGGAAGACGGACATTGGACCAACCGAAACGATAATCAAGGCCTGGCAAGATGACCATCGCCAGCGAGAGACTCACGGCGAAAAACAGGATCAGCTTTTGCGCGGGACGCGACTCGGCACGAGGGCCGGCTTTGAGACGGTTCTCGATGAGATGCGGATCGGCGCGAAGGAAATACAGAGTGATGGTGAGCTGGGCAGCGGTAAAAACGATCCAGAAGAGCCAGGCTTGCCAGAAATGGATCGTCCATGCCGGCAGGAAAAGCAAAGTCGCCATGAGCATCTGAAAAAACGCCAGTCTGGCGAGAGTGTTTCGAGAGAGTGCATTCATGGAATTGGCGAGCGCCGAGCCGAGCCCAGTGTGACAATCCGCCCGACAAGAATTGATGCTAACACTCGCCCGGCGAATTTCAGCGCCGCCAATCCTGCGCCGCAGCGAAACAGGCCTACGAGCCGCAGGATTTTGAGGAGCGTCTCAGCCCTGGCTGCGGCCGGAAACGCGGTTTGCAAATTTTGGCAGCTACGACTTGCGGCGCGGGGTCCGCGATTTGCGTCGCAAGGAGCCGAGGGCGAGCTCTTGCGGAGCGTAATTGCGCCAGGCGGCGAGGATGCCTTCCTTTAGGGCTCGCTTGGCGGCTTTGGCAAGGAGGACACTCGTGCAGCCTTGGCGGCCCCAAGCGCCGTTGACGGGCTGGAAAGCGGCGGGATAAGCGGAGACGAATTCTTCCTGCTGTGTGGGAGTGAGCTTGACCATGCCGCGTTCTTTGTTGGGGTAGCCGAGGGTGGCGAAGATTTTTCCGGCGACACGGAAATCGGGGTGGTTCATATGCCGCCGTTGCTCGGTTTGCGGGAGCGACAGGGCGAAACGGCGGAAGTCGGCGGATGTGCAGGGCATAACGAACCTTCCGAAAACAGGTGTAAGAGTACAACGCCTTGCCGAGGGACGCGGCGGCCGCGTCAGGTCCTTTTTAACACGGAGAGAGCATAGAGGACATAGAGAAGGAGAGCTCACCAGCCCAGTCGACTGGGAACGACGGTTTGGCCTATGATGGCGCGCGCGGGGGAGAGTGACGAATGGAAGCGCAACTTAGCTTGGAGTTTTTGCGGGTAGTGGAGAACGCGGCGATTGCTTCGGCGCGGACGATGGGATTTGGCGACCGTCACAAAGCGGACGAGATGGCGGTTGAGGCGATGCGGCAAACGATGGACGAGCTGCAGATGGACGGAACGATCGTCATCGGCGAAGGCGAACGGGATGAGGCGCCGATGCTGTACATCGGGGAGAAGGTGGGGCTGGCGACGCGCGCGCCGAACGCGAATTTTCCGGCGGTGGACATCGCGGTCGATCCGCTGGAAGGAACAAATTTGTGTGCGACCGGCGCGGCGAATTCGATTGCGGTGCTGGCGGCGAGCGAGCGCGGAGGTCTGCTGCACGCGCCGGATTTGTACATGGAAAAGATCGTTGTGGGGCCGTCGTGCAAGGGCGCGGTGGAGTTGGATGCGCCGGTGGCGGACAATTTGAAAGCAATTGCCAATCGGCTGGATCGCGACGTGGAAGACCTGGTGATTATCGTGCTGGACCGGCCGCGGCACGAAAAACTGGTTGCGGATATACGGAAAGCGGGGGCGCGGATTCGCCTAATTGGGGACGGCGATTTGTCGGCGGGAATTTCGTCTGCGGTGGTAGGAACGGGCGTTCATGCGGTGATGGGAACGGGCGGAGCACCGGAAGGGGTGCTTACGGCGGCGGCTTTGCGGTGTCTAAATGGACAGATCCTGGGGCGGCTGCTGGTGGCCAAGCCGAATGACGCGGAACGACTGGAGAAAATGGGCGTGAAGGATACCAAGCGGATTTACGACACTGAGGATTTGGCGCCGGGTAAAAAAATGATTTTTGCGTGTACCGGCGTAACGGACGGAAATTTGTTGCGCGGCGTGCGGTTTTTTGGCGAAGGGATTCGGACGCAGTCCATGATTCTGACGCTGGATGATCGAAGAGTGCGGTTCATTGATTCGGTGCAGCTGGAGAAGCGGCCGGACGTGAAGGTGCGATTTAACTGAAAGACGTACAAGGCACAAAATATAACGAGAGACGCGGCGAGAGCGAAACGCGTACAAAGCTATAAGAGTACAAGAGGAAGCAAAGCGAAATAAGGCGGAGGATAGGATGATCAGGCTTACGATTCGAGAAACGGCGCTTTTGACTTCAGCATTTGCAATTTGCGGGTTGATGCTCGCGGGTGTTGTCGGTGAGGCGAGGGCATTCGCGCAGGAGAAGAAGGAAGCGCCAGCCGCACAAAGTGGGGCGGCGGGAGGGGCTCAGCCAGCAACGGAAGCAAAAAGTGCGACGGATTTGCCTGCCGCTAATCCGAAGGACGTGGAGAGTCTGGATGCGATTGTGGCCGCGGTGTACGACGTGATTTCGGGGCCGCCGGGCCCGCGCGATTGGAATCGGTTCAACTCACTCTTTGCGAACGATGCGCGGCTGATTGCAGTGCGCACGCCGAAGGATGGCGGGAAGCCCAGCCTGGTGATCATGTCGCCGAAGGATTACCAGGAGCGCGCGGGCAAGCACTTTCTGGAGCGCGGATTTTTTGAGCACGAGATCGGCCGCAAGACGGATTCATTTGGAGCGATGACCCATATCTACACGACCTACGAATCGCGCGAAACGAAGGATGGCAAGCCGATCGACCGCGGCATCAATAGCATGGAATTTTTCCATGACGGGACGCGTTGGTGGTGCGTGCAGATTTACTGGGACGCGGAGCGGCCGGGGAATCCGATACCGGAAAAGTACCTCGGCAAGTAGAAACGACGAAAGTAAAGAAGTAACGAGGCAATGAAAAAGGGCGGGCGCGATGCGCCCGCTTTTTTTTCATTGTTGTGCCGAAACCTATTTCTGCGCGGAATTGGTGAGGGCGAGGAAGACGCGATCATCCACGGCAACACTGCGCGCGAGGAGGGTCGGAGTAGTGGCGCTGGAGATGCCGACGGCTTGTGCGGAACTCGAAATTGCCGGGCCGGCAGGCTTGCCAGGCTGGGAATTCGTGTCACCCGGCATCACGGAGAGACGAGTCGTTTTCGGCGTGCAGGAACTTGTTGCGCCAAGGCAGGTATCGCGGACAAAAATCTGGCGGACGCCGCTGTTGGGCGTGCCGGTCTTGGCCGGATATTTGGACGGCGTGACGGAGAGGAAAGCGACGAAACGTCCTGACGAGCTGAGCGAAGGCAGCAGGTTATCGTTGCCGGAGAGAGCTCCGGTTTCGTCGGTGGAGGCAAGTGTTGTCTGCGGCGTGCAGGAAGTGGTGGCGCCGGCGCAAGTGTCATACAAAAAGATTTGACGGCCAGCCGGAGTGTTGGCGACTAAATTGGTGGCGGCAGAGCTGAACGCGACAAAGCGGCCGTCCGCGCTCATGGACGGCGTGTTGCTGTCGGCGTTCCCCGCAGTGCCGTCAGCGGCCGCGGAAAGCAGAGCGGTGTGGGGCTGGCAATCCGTCGACGCGCCGGTGCAAGTGTCGCGCAAGAAAATTTGCGAGTGGCCGTTTTGCGTGGCGGTGTAGGCGACGAAGCGGCCGTCGGAGCCGAGAGCCGGAGTTTCATCGGCGACGGCAAGCGCTGAAGTGGGGGCAGCGTTGTTCGTCGGCGGATCGCCGTTGATCGTGAACGTGAGGCTGTTGGCGCTGGTTCCTCCGCCGCCGTTAAACGGATTCGAAATTCCGGTTTGCGATTGTGTGGGACATGCCGGCGGATTGCGCACAGTAACGAGAGCGGTTCCCTGCGAGGCCAGCAGGCTGTCCGGCAAAACAAGTTGAATTTGGCTGGAACTGATACTGGCAAACGTCGTGAGGGCCGTTTGTGTGCCATTGGCGTTCCAGTTCACTTCCGATTGCGTGGAGATGGGCGGCAGGATTCCCGGGCAGGTGCCGGCGGTCGGAAGAAAATCCTGTCCGGCGAGAGTGAGGGAAACATTCTTGCTGCCGGCGCCGATGGCGTCTGGAGTCATCGAGGTGAGGGTGGGGAGTTTGTTTGCCGCGGGGTTGATGATGAAATTGATGGTGTTGGAAAGGCCGTTATCAGTGCTACCAGAGTGAGGACTCAGGGTGTTCACGGCAGCCAAACCAGGAGTCGCAACCAGCGAAGCATCAACCGTGGCGGTCATGGTTTGCACGTTGCCGTTGGCATCCAGAACAACCGTTGTCGGTAAGGTTTTACCGTTCCACTGAACCACCGTCTTGGCAACTACCGGGTTGCTCGC
>DASSYL010000476.1:0-5150 GCA_035703315.1 Candidatus Acidiferrum sp.
CGCTCCACGCCTCGCGCAGCTTGCACTTCATTTCTTCCGAACTCCCTGCTTCCCGCGCCACCGATCTCAACGCCTTCCTCCACGCCGTCCAATCCGACCAAACCCAACTCTTCAGCGTCCAGCCCGCGCCACAAAAATAAAAAGCCCTCCGGCATAGGAGAGCTTTCTTCAGTTGTTCGCCGCAAACTTGTCATTCCGAGCGGAGCGAGAAATCTGCTTTTTGCTTTTCATCGATCACAAATTACCGGTGACGGCCTATTTAATTTCCATCACTTCTTTTTCCTTCGAAGCGCTCAGGTCTTCGATCTTCTTGGTCTCCGCGTGCGAGACTTTTTCCAGTTCATCGAGAGCGCGCTTCTGTTCGTCCTGGCTGATCTTCTTGTCCTTTTCCAGCTTGTCGATGGCTTCCTTGATGTCGCGGCGAATATTGCGGACAGCTGTGCGGTGATTCTCCAGAACTTTGTGAACGTGCTTCACCAGCTCCTTGCGGCGCTCTTCGGTCGGCGAAGGAATCGGAACGCGCACTACTTTTCCGTCGTTCGTGGGATTCAAGCCGAGATCGCTAGCGCGAATGGCCTTGTCGATCAGCGCCACCGCGCCCGGATCCCATGGCGAAATCACCAGCATCGAAGCATCCGGCACCGTCACCGTTCCCAACTGATTCACCGGCATCGGCGTTCCGTGATAGTCCACGCGCACGCTGTCGAGCAGCGCAGCATTCGCTCGCCCCGTGCGCACGCTCGTAAGTTCCTTGCGGAAGTCTTCCACCGCTTTTTCCATCCGCGTTCTTCCCGCAGCCACCGCTTCTTTCGTCGTCGCAAACGTCGTCATCTCTGCCTCTACTCTGATTAGATAAACACCAATCTGTCCCCGAGATTTTCCGATCGCTGATCTCTGCTCGCGCGCTTCCTACGCAGGCCGGACCGTGGAACCTACACGTTCACCCAGCACGACGCGCTTGATGTTGCCGTACTGATTCATGTTGAACACCACGATCGGCATGCCGTTATCCATGCACAGCGAAATTGCCGTCGAATCCATCACTTTCAAATCCTGGTGCAGCACGTCGCGATAGGTGATCTGCGCCATGAACTTGGCGTCCGCGAATTTCTCGGGATCCGAGTCGTAAATTCCTTCCACCCGCGTGGCTTTCAAAATCACATCGGCTTTGGTTTCCATCGCACGCAGGGCCGCCGCCGTGTCGGTGGAAAAATATGGATTGCCCGTACCAGCTCCAAAAATCACCACGCGTCCTTTTTCCAGATGCCGCATGGCGCGCCGTCGAATAAACGGCTCGCACACTTCGTGCATTTCAATGGCGCTCAGCACGCGCGTGAATACGCCTACTTTTTCCAGCGAATCCTGCAGCGCCATGGCGTTGATCACCGTGGCCAGCATGCCCATGTAGTCGCCCGTCGCGCGGTCAATCTCAAAACCTTTTTGGCGGGCGCCCCGAAAAATATTTCCACCGCCCACCACCACCGCGATCTGCACGCCCAGATCGTGCACTTCCTTCAACTCCTTGGCGATGGATTGCAGCGTCTCACCGTGAATGCCATATCCTTGCGGCCCTTGCAACGACTCGCCCGACAGCTTCAACAAAATGCGTTTGTAAACCGGTTTCTTCTTGGAGCTTTTCCGTTCGCCTTTTCTAGCCGCCATGTCGCTCCGTTCAGAGTGTGGAAAGCGCGATCGAAACTTCACGCCAAATCCACCGAATTGTAACAAAAAAGCGCCCCGGATGTTCCGGGGCGCTTTTGAAACCTGCAAATTTTCGCGTCAATGAAGTCAGGACTTGGGAGAGGTTTCGCTGCCGGTAACCTCGCCAACCTTGAAGCGGGCGAAGCGCTTGATGGCGATGTTCTCACCCAGCTTGGCAATGGCTGCGTTCACCATCTCGCCGATGGTCTGGCCTTCATCCTTGATGTAGTGCTGTTCGTAGAGGCAGTTTTCCTCGTAGAACTTTTCCATCTTTCCGTTCACGATTTTTTCCACCACAGCTTCGGGCTTGCCGGTGGCCAGCGCCTGCGCTTTGTAAATTTCGCGCTCTTTGTCCAGCATTTCCGAAGTCACTTCTTCGCGGCGGACATACTTCGGGTCCAGCGCGGCGATGTGCATGGCGACGTCGTGGCAAAGCTGCTGGAAAGCCTCGGTGCGGGCGACGAAGTCGGACTCGCAGTTGACTTCCACCAGCACGCCGATTTTGCCGCCGGCGTGGATGTAGCTGCCGACCAGACCTTCGGTCGCTTCGCGCGTGGCTTTCTTGGCAGCCGCAGCTTGTCCTTTCTTGCGCAGTACGGCGATGGCCTTCTCGATGTCTCCGGCTGCTTCGACCAATGCCGCGCGGCAATCGTTAAAGCCGGCATTGGTGCGGTCGCGCAATTCCTTTACCAGCTTGGCTGGAATTTCAACAGCTGCGTTTGGTGTGCTCATCCTCTTATTCTCTCTTTGTCGATCCGCTCAAAATTCCCGCGTCAGAAATCGACGGCTGCAGTTTTTCGATTGACGCCGCAGAATATCGGGGAAGTATTGCGGCGGTGTTACAACTTTCGCTCTTACAAAATGGCCCGCTCCAAGTTGCCTCGGAACGGGCCGCATTTCTTGCGAGTGTTCCGGCTAGATTATGCTTGTGTATCGTCCGGAGGGACGGTGGCTTCCGCGGGAATCGCCGTGGCTTCTTCGGCGCCTTCGACGAAATCGCCTTCCTGCTTTTCGTATTGCTCGTAGGCGCTGGTATCGACGTATTCGACACCGTCGGCAAGAGCCTGGTCTGCGGCAGATTTCTGCTCGCCGACCTGGGACTGTTCGTAGTTGTGCTTGCCTTCCGCGACGGACTCGGAAATTTTCGAAGTGAACAGGCGGATGGCGCGCAAAGCGTCATCATTGCCGGGGATGATCCAGTCCACAACGTCGGGGTCGCAGTTGGTGTCCACGACGGAGACGACGGGAACGCCCATGCGACGAGCTTCCTTGACCGCGATCTCTTCGGCGTTGGAATCGATCACGAACATGGCGTCGGGAAGCTGCGACATATTTTCGATGCCTTCGAGGTTCTGGAAAAGATGCTTCATTTCGCGGTCCAGCCGCGCGCGCTCTTTCTTGGAGAGCTGCTCCATGCGGCCGTCTTCGGTCATGGCCTTGAGGAGCTTCAGGCGCTTAATGGATTTCTGGAGGGTCGCCCAGTTGGTCAGCGTGCCACCAAGCCAGCGGTGGTTGACGAAGAACGCACCGCACTTTTTGGCTTCTTCCGCGACAGCTTCTTGCGCTTGGCGCTTGGTGCCAACAAATAAAACTGTTTTGCCCTGCCCGGAAAGATCGCTCACGAAGCGGCTGGCTTCGCGAAACATCTTCAGCGTCTTCTGCAGGTCAATGATGTGAATTCCGTTGCGCTCGCCAAAGATGTATTCCTTCATCTTGGGATTCCAGCGCCGCGTCTGGTGACCGAAGTGAACTCCGGCTTCCAGAAGCTCTTTCATGGTGATTTCTACCGCCACTGTTCCTCCTTATTAAATAGCTGCTTGCGGTAGCCCTGAAAGACGCCCGCCCCAGAAGGCGGCCGCTACAAAGCTACAGAACAGCCTTTTGCCGGCGGCTTGCCGGCCGTGATCTCAGCGCGAGCTTGCGCCCCCGCTGGAGCTCGTTTCGTGCCGCGCCTGAAAAACGACGGCACTGAAAATCTTCAATCTGCACCCGAGCGATCGAAGTGGCGCAGGCAGGATTCATTCCGCACAACCCGCGAAATGAGGGAGCGATGCCTGCGCTACACGATTAGCGCTTGGTGAACTGGAAGCGCTTGCGGGCGCCTTTCTGCCCGTACTTCTTGCGCTCCTTCATGCGCGAATCGCGCGTCAGAAAGCCATTCTTGCGCAGCGCGGGCCGCAGTTCAGGGTTGTAGCGCGAGATCGCGCGGGACAATCCCATGCGCACCGCTCCGGCCTGACCGCCAGTCCCGCCGCCATGCGCGGTGACGACAACGTCCACCTGGTCGGCAAGATTAGTGAACTTGAGCGGCTCGATGGCGTCATGTTTCCACGCGTGATTCGGGAAATAGGAATCGACGGTTCGGCGGTTGACGGTGAACTTGCCGGATCCAGCGCGGAGAAAAACGCGCGCGATAGATTCCTTACGGCGTCCCGTACCGTGGAACCAAACAGCCTTGCCAGTCAGTGGCGATTCAGCAGTGCTCAACGATCCTCCTCAAAAACCCAACCATGCTTCGGCACCTAAACCACGGAGCCGCAGGTGGCTCAAAAAAAGATTCTAAACGTCGCGACCAGCTGATTCTCTTTTTCAAGCTCAGGGTTCGTGAAAGCAACCCTGAAACCCGGAAGGCCTACAAGGACCTACAGAGGAACAACAAGTGCGGAAATCTTTAAAACACGGATGTTACGTCCGCGGAAGCAGTTTCTTACTTTCTGCTTCCACCTCCCCCCTGTCTTCCGTAAAGATCCACTCAAAGGGGTTAGAGGTGAGCCTTTCCGTAAGTATTCATTATAGAAGACTTAGCAAAGGGCTTACAGCTAAACTCAAACAGCCAGGGCCCGCCTCAGAAGGCGGCCGCTACACCGCCAAAGGCTGAGGCTTTTGGCCGGTGTGACGCGAGAGCCCAGCGGCGTCGCGGTACACGCGCAATTTCTTGGCACGACGGGCGCGGAGCTTGTTCTTCGGCAACATGCCGACGATGGCTTCGCGTACCACCCATTCAGGCTTGGTTTCGCGCACGCGCTTGGCCGGAACTTCCTTCAAGCCGCCCGGATAGCCGCTATGCGAATAGTACATCTTCTGGTCGACCTTGTTACCGGTCATGCGAATCTTGTCGGCATTGATCACAATCACGTGATCGCCGGAATCGAGATACGGCGTGAAGGAGGGCTTGTCCTTGCCGATCAAAACGCGTGCGACTTTGGTGGCGAGCCGGCCGAGCACCTTGTCGGTAGCATCCACAACAAACCACGCGGCGCCGACTTTCAACGCTTCTGCTTCCTCACCCTTGGCTACGTACGTCCTCATGGAACCGAATCACACCTTTCATTGGTACTGCCGATTCTGTAGTGGGTGGCCACACGTAGACCTCCGTAGTAGAGACAATTGATGATTGTATGGGCGGTGGGGTGAAAAGTCAACGAAAGAGCAGGAGTGTTCTTGACTAC
>DASSYL010000101.1:0-17163 GCA_035703315.1 Candidatus Acidiferrum sp.
CTCTGCGTGCCTCACGCCTGATAATGTAGCCGCGTTCTCGTTGCCGTGACTTGCCGGCGTGACGGGCAGAGACGCGTTGCATCTAATTTGTGGAGCAAGACTCTTCTCGTGACCACGCGCTTTCGCGCACTCAAACATCGAAATTTTCAGCTCTTCATCGCGGGCCAACTCGTTTCGTTGATCGGCACGTGGATGCAGACGACCGCGCAGCTTTGGCTGGTGTACCGACTGACGGGATCGGCGGCTCTGCTTGGCGTGTTTGGGTTCGCCAACCAGATTCCGATGCTGGTGCTGGCGTCGGTCGGTGGATATGTCGGCGATCGCTACAGCCGGCATCGCGGCGTGATTGCGACGCAGACCATTTCGATGCTGCTGGCGTTTCTTCTTGCGGGATTGACGCTGACTAATGTCGTGCACGTTTGGCATTTGATTGCCATCACGTTGCTTGTGGGAATCGTGAATGCGTTCGACGTGCCGATCCGCCAGGCTTTTTTTGTACAGATGGTAGGCAAAGAAGATTTGCCGAATGCGATTGCGCTGAACTCTTCAATTTTCAATGGCGCGCGAGTGGTCGGACCGGCGATCGCAGGATTCGCGATTGCGTGGGTCGGCGAAGGCTGGTGCTTCTTTCTGAACGGCCTGAGTTTTCTGGCGGTAATCTTCGCGCTAATGGCGATGAAGATTGAGCAGCAGGAGCGCAAAGACTCTGGCGAATCGCCGTTGCAAAGTTTGCTGCAGGGATTCCGCTTTGCGATGAAAGACCGGCCGATCCGTTCGACCTTGTTACTGATGAGCATGCTCAGCGTTTTTGGTTTGCAGTATTCGGTGTTCATGCCGATCTTTGCCGAGGACGTTTTGCACTCCGGAGCGCGCGGATTGGGATTCCTGATGAGCGCGGCAGGAGTGGGAGCAGTGCTCGGCGCTCTGCAGTTCGCGGCGCGGACTGCTTACAAGGGCCTGGCGAAATGGATCGCGGCGATGTCGGTGATCTGTTCTGTGTGCCTCCTGATTTTTTCGCAATCGAAAATTTTCTGGCTTTCCATCGTAGTGCTATTCATCGTGGGATTTGCAGCGACTTCGCAGATGGCCGCGACGAATACCACCGTGCAGAACCGTTCGCCGGATGCCTTGCGCGGGCGACTGATGGCGGTGTACGCCACGATGTTCATGGGCGTGCAACCGCTCGGAGCGTTGCTGGCGGGAGGAATCGCCAAGCGGCTTGGCGCGCCGGCGACACTGGCGATTTTTGGAACCATCTGTTTGCTGGGGAGCCTGGTGTTTACCGCTTGGGTGCTGCTCCGGGTGCGCCCCGGCGAACAGGCGGCGGCTCAGGCGGGATTGGGGCGATAGAGCCATCGCGGCTGCACCACGGTCGGATTTGGGGCGGGGTTCGGTTGCGATAACGCCGCGAGGATGGCGTCGACGCGCGAGCGCTGCGGGGAGAGAGAGCAGACGGGATCGGTGGCGGAAGCGTCGCCTGCGAGTAGCATAGCCTGGCAGCGGCAGCCGCCGAAGTCCTGCGCGCGGCGGTCGCAGGTTTTGCAGGGTTCCTGCATCCAGTCTTCGTTGCGGAATCTTTGAAACGCTTCGCTGTGGTTCCAGATTTCCGGAACGGATTTTTCTTTCACATTGTCGAAACGCAGGCCGGGAATGATGCTGGCGGCGTGGCAAGGCATGGCATCGCCGCGCGGCGTGATGAGCATGGCTTTGCGTCCCCAGCCGCCCATGCAGGGCTTGGGGAATTTCGCATGGTAATCGGGGACGACGTATTCCACTTTGATTTTGCCGCGCAGGCGTTCTTCGGCTTGTTGGAAGAAGTCGAGAGAACGCATTAGTTGGCCACGTGTGGGGAGAAGCGAATCGCGATTGGCGAAAGCCCAGCCGTAATACTGCACGTGGGCGAATTCGATGCGGGAAGCGGAAGAATTTTCCGCGATGGAAAGCATTTCGGAGAGCTGATCGAGGTTAGAGCGATGCAGAACGAAATTTAGCGTGACCGCGACGCGGCGCGACTTGAGCCAGCCGAGCACTTTGAGTTTTTGCGCGTGCGATTTCGTGTCGGAGATTTCCTCGGCAGTGACTTCGCGGGCGCCTTGGAAACTGAGCTGAAAGTGGTCGAGGCCAGCGGCGACGAGTCCGTCGAGGCGTTTTTCGTCGAGCGGAAGGCCGGAGGTGATGAGGTTGACGTAGAGGCCAGCGGTGCGCGCGGACTGAATGAGTGGGGAGAGATCGGGGCGAGCGAGAGGTTCGCCGCCAGTTAGGTCGAGCTGCATCACGCCCGCGGCCGCGGCTTCGTTGAAAACGCGAGCCCAAGTTTCGGTGGGAAGCTCTTCGCTCCGGGCGGTGAGTTCCTGAGGGTTCGAGCAGTACACGCAGTGGAGCGGGCAGCGGTGGGTGAGTTCAGCGATGAGGGCGAGAGGGGCGGTCATGAGTCAGTCTCGAGATCTAAGTTATCAGGTATCGGTGGTCCAAGTTATCAGGGCTAGGGCGGAGCGAGGCAGGGAAAGGACTTAGCGCGACTCGCTCGTTGGAAATGGATGGGAGGAGTGAGTAAGAGCCGGGAGCACGGAACGACGCGAGCGAAGAACCAGCAATCACGGAATATTATAACACGCCTGTTTACTGGATCGAGCTAGGCCGCCCCATAGCGGGAATCTTTGCTGGATGCGAGGACCACAGCCAGCACAGTTACCCCTATCCGCGAACGAAGTCGGCTGGTATGACGACTCCAGATCAAGATTTGGCTGGCTCTTACGACCACTGTCCGTAGTGATCCGAAAGCTGGCCACTTAGCCTCACAACAATGTGGTGTTACATCGTGTTCGCATCACAGCAATTGTACGAGCCTCACTTTGCGAGGGTGAGGACGATGATGCGGTCGGTTTGGCCACTTTCAGCGGGGAGTAGGGGGAGGACTACGCCGTTTTCGGATTGGGCGACTTGGAGTTTGGTGCCGCGGATGAGTTCCTGGGCGCTGGTGATTTTGCGAGGGAAGGGCGGAAGGGCGAGCAGGGGAGCTTTCCAGTTTAGGACGTGGACGTAGACAGTGTCGCCTTTCTGTGTGGTGACGCCCCAATCCCCGGGAGCGATGGGACCGCCGCGGGTTCCGTAAATTGAAACGCCATATTTGGCTAGCCATTCGCCGACCGTGCGGAGGCGGGTGGCGAATTCATCCTGAATTTCGCCGCTGGGTAGCGGGCCGATATTGAGCAGCAGATTGGAATTGTTGCCGGCGGCGCGGACCAGCATTTCCTCGATTTCTTCCACGCTTTTGTATTTGTCATCACCGATGTTGAAGCCCCAGGAGCCGTTGAGGGTGTTGCAGCTTTCGAGCGGAAGCTGATCGGTGACGAAGGTGGTGTTGAAGCCGGCGGTGTTGCGGCCCGGGAGATCGCGCTCGAAGGTTTGCACGTCTTCGCCGGGCTTGGGAGCTTGGTGATGATTGGGAATGATGAGCGCGGCGGGCTGGAGTTCGTGAATGAGCGCGTAGGTTTTGGCGAGATGCCAGTCGGCGTCGGGTTTGTCCCACATGCCGTCGAACCAGATGCCGCCGATGGTGCCGTAGTTGGTGAGAAGTTCGCGGAGCTGGCCGTTCATGTAGGTGTCGATGTAGGCGTTCCAGTCGCCATGATCGGGGCGACCATTGTCCCAGGCGGTGCGGCCGCGTGGGAAATAGTCGGGGTTATGCCAATCGAGCTGCGAGTAGTAGAAGAAGAGCTTAATGCCCTGGCGGTGGCACTCGTCGGCGAGCATTTTGAGCGGATCTTTTTTGTAGGGCGTGCGCTGGACGATGTTCCAGTCGGAGAGCTTTGTGTCGAACATCGAGAAGCCGTCGTGGTGGCGCGAAGTGATGGTGATGTACTTCATTCCGGCGGCTTTGGCGAGAGCGACCCAGGCTTTGGCGTCAAATTTTTCAGGATCGAAAAAGTTGGGGAGGCGTTCGTAGTCGTGGAGCTGGAGCTTGCGGTCGTGGAGAACCCATTCGCCGTCACCGAGGACGCTGTAAACCCCCCAGTGGATGAAGAGGCCGAATTTGTCGTCCTGAAATTCCTGGCGGGCTTTGAGGTTTTCGGGGGCGGGCTTGTAGGTGTTTTGTGAGGGCGACGCAGCTGCGAAGACCGCTGCAGCTGCGAGCGCCAGAAAAATTTTTGTGAAAGGAATTCGTGACGGGATCATTTTGGCTCCTTTGAGCGGGAACATTTTACTCGGGGAAGGGCTCAAAGAAAGGATTTCTTAACACAGAGGGGAAGCAGAGAGAAATTATTCGGAATCGGGGCCGCAGAAGGAGGTTGCGTCATATTAGCTGGGGAGCATCGTAGCAAATTGGTACCGCTGCGGTCCGTTTTTGTCAATGGCATGGGTGAAGGATCGAGTTAGCTGGCTGCGGGCAAGGTGTATTCGAACGTGTAGGAGTGCTTGCCGTCCTTGATGTCGATGGACATTTTGCCGGAGATGCCGGCGAGCCGATCGGTGCCGGAGTCGGGTACGACGGCGATGTTGAGACTGAACGCGCCGCCCTTCATGGCGCCCATGTGTTGGAGTACGAAAGTGCCTTTGCGTCCGGCGAGGGTGGCGGTGACTTTTTCGACGGCCACGTAGCCGCCGGAGTCTTTGACGGCCGTGCCGGCGGCGAGCATTTGCACTTTGCTGGTGCCTTCGATATCGCCGTGAAACTGTTTTTCAACGGTGAAGCGGGTGAAGCTGGGGTCGTCGCCTTCGCCGGAGGGTTGCGGCGTAACTTTCGTGTCGAAGGTACCTTTGGCGGTGGCGGACACAGGGGTTCCTTTATTGGATGGAGTTGATGGTTGTTGGAGTGTTGATGCCAGCGCGATGGCGGCGAGCGTTGCCAATATCCTGGAGTGCATGGTTGGAGAGTTTAGCGGAAACCGTTAGCGGATGCAGCAGACATGCCGGTTGGTCGCGAAGAGACGGAGAGACGGGAAAGCAGATTCCTCGCTCCGCTCGGAAGGACAAGCTTAGGAGATGAAGTCGAGGGCGCGCTGGGTGTGGAGGAGTTGGAGGTAGCCGAGGATGTCTTGTTCGACTTTGTGCGGTTCGGCTTTGCAGTAGAGCTTTTGCAGGTCGGAGATCACTTGGGCGACGGTGTGTAGGCCGTCACAGCGGGAGACGATTTCGAGGCTGGGGCCATTGAGGCGGAGAGCGCGTTCGGGCATTAGGAGGACTTTTTGGCCTTGGTTTTCAGCGAGGCGGACGCCGGGGGCGAGTTGGGGTTTGGAGTTCGGGTCAATGTTCATAGGTCTGCCTTCTCCGAGTGGAAGGCGCCGGGAGGGGGCCAGCCGGGCTGGACGTAGGCGTAGTAGAGGGCGTCGAGCATGGCCCAGAGAATATCGCACTTGGCGCGGAGGGCGTTGTGGGCTGCGTCTTGTTCTTCGCGGGTGCGGGCGTGTTTGACGACCCAGGCGAGAGCAAAGTCGGCGTCCTCGGGAGCTTGTGTGAGACGGCCGGTGAAGTAGTCGAGGCCGGAAGAGAGCCACGGGTAGAACTCGCGGAGTTTTTCCATACGCAGCGCGATGAGGCGGCGTGAAAAAAGTTCGGTGAGGGAAGAGGCGACCGCTTCGAGATGCGAGCGGGTGGAGACGAAGTGGATATAGGCGTCCACGGCGTAGCGCGTGGCAGGGAGAATGCCTTCGCCGCGGACGGCGTAGATCCGCGGGAGGCCTGTGGCTTCGACGAGCTTTAGCCACTTTTCGATTCCACCCGGTTTGGGGCTGTCGAGGCCGGAATTGGAGGCGTCGCCGTCGTGATCGACCAGGCGTTTGCGCCAGGAGGTGCGGAAGGTGTGGTCATCGGTGCGGGCGAGAAGCGCGGCGTCTTTGCGCGGAATGTTGGACTGATAGTAGTAGCGATTGAGAGCCCAAGCCTGGAGCTGGCCGCGACTGAGCGCGCCTTCGTGCATGAGTTGGTGGAAGGGATGCTTGTGGTGGTAGCGCTCTTCGCCGATGGCGTGGAAGCCCGCGATGAATTCCTCTTCCGTAAGCAAGTGGCGTTCCTGAGCGTTGGTCACAACGTGAACTCCATGCCATCGTAGGCGATTTCAAAACCGGCGTCGCGGACAGCGTGATGCTCTGCGGAGCTTTCGTCGAGGATCGGATTGGTGTTGTTGATGTGGATAAGGATTTTGCGCGTGGTGGAATCGGCAAGGAATTGGGCGAGGAGACCATCGCGTCCGGAAAGGGGGATGTGGCCCATTTCGCTGGCGGTTTTATGGCCGCGGCCGGTGGAGAGGAGTTCGTCCTCGGACCAGAAGGTGCCGTCGAGGAAGGCGACGCTGCTGGAAGCGGCGGCCTTAACCCATTCGCCTGAGATATCGGGAAGCGCGGGCGCGAAAAAGAAAGATTTTCCGCCTTGCTCGAAGCGGAGAGCGATGACGGCTTCCTGCGAAGGGAGTGAGCGGCGGAGTTCCGAGCTGAGGAAGTCGGGGAAACTACCGCCTAGGGAGATCGGAGAGCAGATAAAGGTCGGAGGAGCGGAAGGGTCTTCGCCGAAGCGGCAGGCGAGGCGGGCACCAGGAGAGAGATTTTGCCAGTGGATGGGAGGGTCGGCGCGATGGAGCACGTCGAAGATGCGATTTTCGGTCTGCACGATTTTTTGGATGGAGGGCGTGGCGAAGAGGAAGAAGGACTGAAATTCGCGGAGATGAAGGAGGCCTATGAGGGAGTCGACATCAGCGGAAGGGAGAAAAATGCCGCCGATGGGCGTGCCGGTGGTTTCGCCGTCGGGTGGAGCGAGTTGCGGCGTGGCGAGGATTTGTGCGCGGAGATCGGGAGAGGCGCCGAGAAGGAACCAGATGGAACCGTCGGGAGAGAAAGCGAGTTGAGTTTGGCTGCGGGACGTGGCTTGGAGTTGACCAGAGCGGAAGCCGGAGCAGTTGCGGCAGGCACAGTTCCATTGCGGGAAGCCGCCGCCGGCTGCGGAGCCGAGGATTTTAATGTGCATGGTCGAGTGTCATGCCGGGAATAGAGTCGCGCCGATGCGGCGATCGCATGTTGCCACTCTAGCATTGAATGTTCTCGGTGATGCTGGCGCTGAGGCCTTTCGAGTCGCTGCCGCGCCGCTCAGGATGACAAATTTGAGGCCGGAGGCTTGAGCAAAAGAAAAAGGCCGGACATTGAGTCCGGCAAGGATTTTGGATTAGAAAAAGACCTGGGGCCAGAAGAACGCCGTTTAGCGTTTAGATTTCAGCGTTGGCGTAGGAGCTGATTTCGCAGTTGAGGTCGATTTCTTCGTGCAGAGGGGTGGTCCATTCCATGGGTTAAGACTCCTTGGTGTTGGTCAAACAAATAGAGCATAACACGGGCGGAAGGGAACGCGAAGGAGAATTCGGTTCGAGTGACGAGATGGAGTGGCGCTCGGCCAAAGAACGGCGCTTTGCAAAGCGAGGGTTAGTGGTTGCGGGCGAGCAAAAATTGGAGCGAGAATCTCAGAAGAAGCGCCGCTAGCTGTGGTGAGTTGCAAGCAGAGGGTACACAACGGGTGGCGGTAAGATTCTGTGCACCACGCAAGAACAGTTTTCCAAAAAATATTTAGAAAAATTGACGATTTCACTTGACAAGAAATGGAACGAGTTTAATATGTGGCGAAAAGTGGTAAGAAGTGGCTCGTGGTGGATGGAAGTAGCGAAGAGTAGAGGCAAGTAGGGCGGGCAGGGCAGCGGTCGTAAGAACACGAAAAATCGAGCAGATTTGAGCGATTTGACGATCTGAGGCAACAGATTGGCAAGTATTTTCGCTGAATTTCGGGTACGGGCAACGCCGAGCATCCGGCGGTTAGGTGCAAATGAGTCTTCGGGGAAACTGTCGGGCGACGGTGGACGAGAAGGGTCGTCTCAAGATACCCGCGGTGTTTCTGGAGGGGCTGCACGAGTACGGGAATCAGTTTTACATCACCAGCGTAACCGGTGAAGCAGCACTGATTTACCCGCTGAAGATCTGGGCGGGGATTGAAGAGAAGCTGGCGAAAGTGTCCAGCCAGAATCAGGCCAAGAGCAAGTTTTTGAAGCGGACAAGCTACTACGGGCAAGTGGTAGAGATGGACGCGCAGGGCAGGGTGCTGGTTCCGGCGGTGTTGCGGGAGTCGGCGCAAGCGAAGGGCGACGTCGACGTGTTCGGGAGTTTGGACCATCTGGAAGTGATGAACCATACGCGAGTAATGGACCAGATGAAGAACGAACCGTTTACGGTCGACGACTACAAGGCCCTGGAAGATTTGGGGATTTAAGGGCAAGCAGGGCAGCGGTTATCGGGCGGGCAATTGGGCTACGGCGGAGGTGAGCGATTGAATGCGCCTCATACGCCGGTGATGTTGCAAGAGGTGCTGGAATGGCTGCGAATAAAGGCCGACGGAACCTACATAGACGCCACAGCGGGAGCCGCGGGGCATTCGGAAGCCATCGCCGAAAGAATTTCCTCGGGCAGGTTGATCAGCCTGGACCGGGACGCACAGGCGCTGCAGATCGCACGGGAGCGGCTGAAGAAGTTCGGATCGAAAGTGAGCTGCGTTTTGTCTCCGTTCTCAAGGATTGCGGAGGTCGCACACGAGTTGGGGATTCCGAAGGTGGACGGGGTCTTGGCCGACTTGGGGGTTTCGAGCATGCAGCTTGACCAGCCGGAGCGGGGTTTTTCGTTCCGCGAAGCTGGTCCGCTGAATATGCGAATGGGAGTCAGCGCCGGAGAAGATCAGTTGACGGCGGACGAGATTGTGAATCGGTGGTCAGAGAAAGAGCTGGCCGATTTGCTCTACCGCGAGGCGGATGAGCACGATTCGAGAAGGATCGCCAGGTCAGTGGTAAGAGCGCGGCCGATACGCGATACGGCGCACCTGGCAACGGTTGTGGCAGGGTCCCGAAAGCAATGGGGAAGGCAGAGACTGCATCCCGCGACAAAAACGTTTCTGGCGCTGCGGATAGCGGTGAATCGAGAGATGGAGGAACTCGGGCAGTTTCTTTCTCGGGTCCCCGCCACAATGAATCCAGGGGGGCGGTGCGTGATTTTGACGTACCACTCCCGTGAAGACCGGATCGTGAAAGAAGCGTTCCGGGAAGCGGAACGGCAAGGCGAGCTGAAAGTTTTGACGAAGCACGTGGTGAGGCCCGGCGAAGAAGAAGAGCGGGCGAACCCGCGGTCGCGAAGTGCGAAACTGCGGTGCGCGGAAAAGGTATGAAGTCATGAGCAGGAGAAAAGCAGCACCGATGATGGAGTTTCGCACGGTGAAGCGAATTGATAATTCGCGGCTGGTGCGGCATGTGGAGCCGGCAAAGCAGAAGAATCTTTTTAAGACCGCGGGGCTGGGCGGCGTAGTGGCACTGTTTTTTCTCTTCTACATTTTTCAGCACTTCAAGTGCATCGATTTAAGCTTTCAGCTGGAAGATTTGAAGGCGCAGCAGGCGCAAGCGACGCAACTGAATTCGGAATTGAGATTAGAGATCGCGAATCTGCGCGATCCGATGCGAATTGACGTGATTGCGCGGAGGCAACTGGGATTGACGGAGCCACTGCCTACACAGATGCGTGAATACGAAGCGCCGAGCGGTATGCAAGTTGCGGCCGCGCGATTTGTGCGGAGAGGCCAGCAGCGGTAAGTCCATTGGCAAGACTGGCTAGGATGAAACGAGCTTCAGAAGTGGAACGGAAACGATCTTATCTCAGGGTTGGCGGTACAGACTCTGAAACCCAGGCGGAGAGAATCCCGAACACTGCGGGCCATGCAAGAAGAAAAAGTCCACGTCCGTTTGCTGATCGTTGCTGGCGTGGCTTTGTTGTGGATGACGGCAGTTTTCGGGCGGCTCGGCTATCTTCAGTTAATCCGGCATAGCGACTACCTCGCGCGAGCGCAGCGGCAACAGCAACGCACGATCGAAATCACTCCCAAACGTGGCGCCATTTACGACCGCAACATGCATCCGCTGGCGATGAGCGTGCCGGTGGAGTCCGCGTTCGCGGTGCCTGCGGAAATCGGCGACAACAAAATCATGGCAGCGCGACTGCTGTCGAATGTGCTGGGGATTCCGCGCGACGTGCTGGAGACGCGGTTCGAATCGAGTGGATCGTTCGTGTGGATCTCGCGCAAGTTGCCGCCGGACAAAGCGGAAGCTGTGCGCGCGCTGAATTTGAAAGGCGTGTACCTGCAAAGCGAAAACCAACGATATTATCCGAAGCGGGAATTGGCGGCGCACGTTTTGGGCTTTGTGGATTTGGATGAGAAAGGGTTGGGAGGGATCGAGTACGGGCTGGATAGCCTGATTCGCGGCAAAAGCGAAAAGATCGTCGTGATGGCGGATGCGCGGCAGCGGTGGTTCGACGGCGGATCGGCGCAAAAAGACCAGGGCGCGAATGTCATTTTGACGATCGACGAAAAGATTCAGTACATCGCGGAGCGCGAGCTGGCGGCGGCAATTGCCAAGACGCACTCCATGGCCGGCACGGTTATCGTGCAAAATCCCAACAACGGCGCGATTCTGGCGCTGGCGAACTGGCCGAAGTTCAATCCGAATTCGGCGAATGAGGCGAAAGCCGAGGCACGGATGGATCGCGCGGTGAGCGCGATCTATGAGCCGGGATCGACCTTCAAGCTGATCACGCTGGCGGCGGCGCTTGATCAAAACCTGACGCGGCCGGGCGAGGTGTTCAACTGCGAAAACGGCGCGGTGTACATCGCGGGTCATAGGATTCGCGACCACAAGCCGTTTGGGATGCTGACGGTGTCAGACATTCTGGCGAAGTCGAGCGACGTAGGAGCGATCAAGATTGCGCTGCGAATGGGCGCTCCGAAATTTTACGAATACATTCGCGGGTTCGGGTTCGGCCAGCAGACTGGCGTGGACCTGCCGGGCGAGAGCAAAGGCATCTTGAGGAGACTGGACAACTGGAGTGCGATCTCCATCGGCTCCGTTTCCATGGGGCAGGAAGTGGGTGTGACGCCGATGCAGCTGGTGACGGCGGTTTCGGCGATTGCCAACGGTGGGACCCTGTACAAGCCGCACGTAGTTGCGGAAGTGAAGCGCGGCTCGGAATCGCTGCCCATGACCGGTGTGCTAGCGCCGGGGGAGCCGAAGGAAGTAATTCGTCCGGAGACGGCTGCGACGCTGCGACGGCTGATGGAAGGAGTCGTGCTACAAGGTGGTACGGGGCCGAGGGCGCGGTTGGATGGCTGGACGGCAGCGGGAAAGACAGGCACTGCCCAAAAGATTGATCCGGCGACGGGACGGTATTCGCCCACGCAGCTGATTGCGTCGTTTTCGGGATTTGCGCCCATCAATGATCCGGCGGTGACGATTCTGGTGTCGCTTGATTCTCCAGTCGGGGAACACGAAGGAGGCCAGGTGGCCGCGCCGGTGTTCAAACGCATTGCGGAGCAGGTTCTGCCTTATCTGGACGTGCCTCGCGACGTTCCGGTGAGCCCGAAGCTGATTCAGGCGGCATACAAGCGGAACGACGCAGAAAATGACTCGAACCTGTCGGATTTCACGCCGGTGGATTTCTCCGTGCAGCCGGAGCAGCCTCCGGCGCCAGAGAAACTCGAGAAGAAGGCGGAGAATCCGCAGCCCGCGGTCACGGTGGCGCTGGATGAAGGCGGAGACATCGCGGTTCCCGACGTTCGCGGCAAGACGATGCGCGACGTGACGGAAGTGTGCCTGCGGCTGGGCCTGGAGCCGGTTTTGGTTGGCAGCGGCCTTGCCGTTGATGTGGCACCGGTGAGCGGAGCAAAGGTTCGCCGGGGAGCTAAGATTACCGTGCAGTTCGGCGAGCCCGAGGCCGTGGCGAGGGCGGCGAAAGGCGCAAAGCCGAGCGGAAGAATCAGGAATCGATGACCACGGGATTGCGGGAGCCGGAAAGCGCGAAATTGGCAGAACAAGGCGACTCAGGATTGCAAAGGAAGGCTGGCCGTTCGCTCGGTCTGGGAGAGGTGTTCGCGGGAACGCAAGCGGAGATCCAGCCAGGTGGGGAGAACCTGCAAGTCAGCGGAATCGCCTGTGATTCGCGAAAGGTTGCACCCGGTTTTGTGTTTTTCGCGCTGCATGGCGCGAAAGAAGACGGGAACAAGTTTGTCCGGGACGCGGCCGAGCGCGGCACAATCGCGGTGGTCAGCGAAGATGCGGCGCCAGCCGGTCTTTTGCCGAAAATTGCGTGGATTCGGCTGCCGGAGAGCCGCAAAGCACTGGCAATTGTGGCGAGAAATTTCTTCCTCCATCCCGCGCAGGCGTTGCAATTGATCGCGGTTACCGGCACCAACGGAAAAACCACAACGACTTCGCTGATTGATTCGGTGTTACGGGTTTCCGGTGCCAAGACCGGCCTGTTCGGCACGATCGCCTATCACACGCCCCTCGGTGAATATCCGGCGCCGAACACGACGCCGGAATCGCTGGACTTGCAACGGTTCTTTGCCGAGATCCGCGATGCCGGTGGAAAGTACGCCGTGATGGAAGCGAGTTCACACGCGCTAGTGATGGACCGTCTGTGGGGCTGCCATTTTCAAGCGGCGGTATTTACCAACCTGACGCGCGAGCACATGGATTTTCACAAGAACTTCGAGGATTACTTTGCCGCGAAGCGCCGCTTGTTTGAGGGCACAGGCGCAGGCGCGCCTGAAGTGGCCGTATTGAATGCGGATGATGCTTACTCTGCCCGACTGCTGGGATTGGCCAAGCAAACGGTCACCTATGGCATCGAAAACTCCGCCGATATTTCGGCGAAAAAATTTGAGCTGGCATTCTCTGGTTTGACTTTCACGGCGCATACGCCAAATGGAAAACTGCGGATCCACTCGCCGCTAGTAGGACGAATCAACGTGTACAACATTCTGGCGGCGATCGGCGCGGCACAGGCTACCGGAATCGAGAACGAAACGATCGAAGCCGGGATCCATCAGCTGCAGAACGTGCCGGGAAGGTTTCAGCGCGTCGATATGGGGCAGCCGTTTCTGGTGATCGTTGATTTTGCGCATACCGACGATGCTTTAGAGAACTTGATCAAGACGGCGCGGGAGCTGAATTCGAAGGGCCGCGTGATTACGCTGTTCGGCTGCGGCGGAGGTAAAGACCGGACCAAGCGCCCGGTAATGGGCGAAGTGGCGGGGCGGTTGTCCGATTTGACGATTCTAACCAATGACAATCCGCGACAGGAAGATCCGCTGAAGATTATCAGCGACATCGTGGTGGGTTTGCAGAAGAGCCAGGGAAAATATTTGATCGAGCAGGACCGCGAAAAGGCCATCGGCATGGCTTTTGACGAAGCGCGCGCGGGCGATTTGGTGTTGCTGGCCGGCAAGGGGCACGAGGACTACCAAATTCTGGCGTACAAAACGCTGACTTGGGATGATCGAACAGTGGCGCAGCAGGAACTGCGCAAGAGAGGGTTTGATGGACCGGCCTGAAGCGGACATGGGCCGACACGGGGTTTGGCACCCGGCGCGCAGGTTCTGACAAAGGGCCGATGCACCGGAGTTCTTCGCCGCCTAAGTCGCACGGCGGGAACGCGCCAGAAGCGAGGCTCGACACTGCCCGCTCTGCGGGCAGAATTCTGCACAAGGAGGAGCCCTGCGAACCGGTGAGCACCAAGCGAACCCTGGGTTACGCCCATAAGGCTAACCCGCTGAGGCATTTATGCGGTGGACGATTGCACAAGTGGCTGACGTTCTGGCGGCGCGGGCGGGAGCGGGACTTGACCCCCTGGCCCGGCTGGCCGGTGTGTCGATTGATTCTCGCACGGTACGTGCCGGCGAACTGTTCGTGGCCATCCACGGACCGCGTCACGACGGACACGATCACGTCGCTGGCGCGCTCGGAGTTGGCGCCGTCGGCGCTTTGGTGGCAGCGGAAAAAATGGGCGGCTTTCCGGACGCGATTCGCGCGAAGTGTATCGCCGTGGACGACACCTTCGTGGCGCTCAAGAAACTTGCGCGGGCAGTGCGCGAAGCGTGGGGCGGAAAAATTGCCGGCGTCACCGGCTCGGTCGGCAAGACCACAACCAAAGAGATCCTGGCGGCGCTGTTGGGCGCGCGGTTCCGCGTACTGAAGTCGGAAGGGAATTTTAATAACGAGTACGGATTGCCGTTGACGCTGTTTCGCTTGGAGGAAAAGCATCAGGCGGCCGTGTTGGAAATGGGGATGTCGCGGCGCGGGGAATTATCGCGGCTGGCAGAGATTGCGAAGCCGGATGTTGGCGTGGTGACGCGAGTTTCGCCGGCGCACTTGGAGTTTTTTGCGTCGGTGGACGAGATTGCACTGGCGAAACGCGAATTGATCGAAGGCTTGAGCGGAAAGACTTCGACGGCGGTGCTGAATGCGGACGATTCGCGAGTGGCGGCGTTCGGTTCGCATGCGCCGGGCCGAGTGCTGACGTACGGGATCGAGAACCGGGCGTTTTTCATGGCGGAGAATATCGAGGACCGTGGAGCGCTGGGAACGACGTTTGATTACGTGAGCCCCGAGGGGCGGGTACGGTTGGAACTGGCATTGCCGGGTCGGCATGTGATTGCGAATGCGTTGGCGTCGTTGGCTGCTGCGAGCGTGTGGGGGATTGGGATCGAAGAAGCGCGCACGGTGCTGCCGCAGTTGCGGCCGCCCGCTATGCGCGGCGAGCTATTGCGATTTTCCCATGGAGCGGCGCTGATCAACGATAGCTACAACTCAAGCCCGGCAGCGTTGCAGGCGATGACATCCTTGCTTGCGGCGACGCCGGGATTCAAGCGAAGAATTCTAGCCGCGGGGGAAATGCGCGAGCTGGGAGTGACTTCTACGGAATTGCATCGCGAGGCCGGCGAATTTGCTGCAAAGACCGGTGCGATTGATTGGGTGATTGGCGTGGCGGGGGAAGCTGCGCAATTGGTCGAGGGAGCGGTCGCCGCGGGGTTTCCTCGCGAGCGGGCAAACTTTTTTGCGACGTCTGAGGAAGCGGCCGGATTTTTAGAACGGTTTGTGCAGGCGGGGGACTTGCTGCTGGTTAAAGGATCGCGCGGCGTGAAGATGGAACGCGTAGTGGAAGCGCTTTTGGCGAAACATGGAATGACTGGAGCGGCGGCGGAGGTCAGCCACTAGATGCTGTACTACGTCCTCTATCACCTGCTGCAGAAATATTTCAGTCCCCTAAACGTGTTTCGCTACATCACGGTGCGAACGGTGTACGCCAGCTTGACGGCGATGTTTCTGGCGCTGGTGTTTGGGCCATGGCTGATCCGGAGGCTGCGTGAACTGCAGATCGGGCAATACATTCGCGAAGAAGGTCCGCAGGAGCACAAGAAAAAAGCGGGAACGCCAACCATGGGGGGCGTGCTGATTGTGCTTTCGACGGCGGTACCGGTGCTGCTTTGGGCCGATCTGACGAATCCGTTCGTGCTGTTATCCTTGTTCGCGCTGTTGGGATTCGCGACCATAGGTTTCATCGACGACTATGCAAAAGTCGCCAAGAAACGGAACCTGGGTTTGACCAGCAAGCGAAAGTTTTTGTTGCAGGTGCTGGTGAGCACGGTCGTGGGCGTTGCACTGCTCGGGCTTTCTACGCACAGCGCGTATTCAACACAGCTGATTGTGCCTTTCATCAAGAAGTTTCACCCGGACCTGGTAATTCACTCGCTGCTAAGCAGTCCACACTTGTGGCCGCTGGCGTTTGCCCCGTTCCTGATTTTCATGGTGATAGTGATCACGGGCTCATCGAACGCGGTGAATTTGACCGACGGGCTTGATGGATTGGCCATCGGCTGCACGGTGATCGCGGCTGGCGCGCTCACTGTGCTGACTTACGTCAGCAGCAACGTGCGTTGGGCCAACTATCTGGACATTCAATTTATTCCACGCGTCGGAGAGCTCACGGTATTTTGCGGCGCGCTGGTGGGCGCTTCGCTCGGTTTTCTTTGGTATAACGCACACCCCGCTGAAGTGTTTATGGGTGATGTGGGTTCGCTGTCGCTGGGCGGGACACTCGGCGTGATTGCAGTGATCATCAAGCAGGAGATTCTCCTCTTTTTTGTGGGCGGGATTTTTGTGATTGAGGCGCTTTCGGTGATCCTGCAGGTGAGTTCATTCAAGCTGCGGCAAAAACGCATTTTCCGGATGGCCCCAATCCACCATCATTTTGAATTGCTGGGGTGGAGCGAATCGAAGGTCATTGTGAGATTCTGGATTTTAGCATTGGTGTTTGCGCTGTTTGCGCTCACCACGCTCAAGCTGAGGTGAAAGCTGGGGTTTGCGAAAGAAACTAAGGAAGACGTGGGGGCTGGCGCCAAGATGGTTGGAAGGATCGAACTGAGCGGAAAGCGCGTGCTGGTGATAGGCCTGGCACGCACGGGTATCGCGACGGCGCTGTTCTGCGCGGCGCGCGGCGCTATAGTGACAGCGACTGATTTGCGCCCCGAGGAGGAGTTGGGCGAAGCGCTGAACAGGCTTCGTGACGCCCGCGTCCGTCTGCAGCTTGGCGGCTATGCTCCGAACATTTTGCAGGAGAAAGATCTGGTCGTTCCCAGTCCGGGTGTCCCGGCAAATGCGCCCTTATTGCAGGATGCGCGCGCGCTTGGTTTGAGGATCTGGAGCGAAGTCGAACTGGCCAGCCATTTTTTGTACGGGCAGTTGATCGGTATCACCGGTTCCAATGGAAAAACTACGACGACGGCGCTGACCGAGCATATCCTGCGCGCCGCGAAATTCTCCACAGTGCTGGCGGGCAATATCGGCACGCCACTGATTGCGCACGTCAGCCAAACTAGCGACCACACAATCACGGTAGCCGAGCTGAGCAGCTTTCAACTTGAACTAATCGAGAATTTTGAGCCAAAGATTGCCGTATTTCTGAATCTGACGCCCGATCATCTCGACCGACACCAGACGCTGGCGGCTTATGGAGCCGCCAAAGGGCGCATTTTCGCGAATCAAACCATGGAGGATTTCGCTGTCTTGAACGCCGACGATGCCGTCAGCGCGGCTTACGCGCCAAGCCGCCCGCGAGTGTTTTGGTTCAGCCGCAAGAAGAATGTGCGTCAAGGAGCATTCGTTCACGACGGAAAGATACTTTTCCGGCGCGATGGCAACGAAGAAGAAATACTTGATGCCAAGGACATTCCGCTACCGGGCGCACACAACCTGGAGAACGTGCTGGCCGCGGTTGTTGCAACGCGCCTCGCGGGCGCGCAGCCGTCGCAGATCGCTGCCGGAAT
>DASSYL010000124.1:0-2418 GCA_035703315.1 Candidatus Acidiferrum sp.
AGCTTTGCCACCGAACTCATTCGACGCGCGCATTTGCAGCTATGAATGTACGTTCTGTGTAACGTGCGTTGAAGGCGTCCTGGGCAATGTCTGCCCAAACTGCGGCGGCGGATTTGTTCCAAGGCCCATCAGAGCGTCGAGGAATTGGAAAGGTGACAACTTCCTAGGCAAAGATCCGGCGAGCACCAAGATCAAGCACAGACCCGTTGATCCAATCGTTCATGCTAAGTTTTCAGCTCCGATCAGGAACATTCTGCCGGAGAAACGGTAGGTCTCATGTACCCCTTGCTGCGGACGGTACGCACCTGTTGTGGCTCACTGATAAGTTGGCGGCAGTAGAACTCGGAGTTAGACGGCAAGGAAGAAACGGAAAACCTAATGGGCCCAAGCAACAATCCCGCGACGGACGAGGCCGCGATCCGTACGCTAGTTGAAAACTGGGCAGGAGCAGTTCGCGCCAGAGACTTGGATGGAATTCTTGCGAATCACTCTGCGGACATGTTGATGTTCGATGTGCCGCCTCCGTTGGAATCGAAGGGCATTGAAGCTTACAGGAAGACCTGGGACCTCTTCTTTTCCTGGTCCAATGATCCGGTGGTCTTCGAGTTTAATAGTATGGATATTACAGCGGGCGATGATGTTGCATTTGTCACAGCTTTGATGCGGTGCTCTGGAACGGAAAAGAACGGAGAAAAAATCGCACTTGAGTTTCGTTTAACTATTGGACTACGTAAGGTTGGCGGTCAGTGGACGATAACACATGAGCACCACTCGATTCCGGCTGGCTGAGACGCGCGTGGTATTTCAGACGACCTAACAAGTCTTGGAGTCTCTGATGGTCGCCACTGGCCCGGCCCGTTACGATGACTAGTGAGGAGGTTCGCATGAAATTTGCCAAATTCTTTCTAATTGTGGCGTGCGGTCTGGTGTCTCTCCTGTTCGCGTTATCGAGTTGGGCTGCGGACTATCCCGCTCCGAATCAAGGCGATTGGATAGTCCGGGACTTCCGTTTTCACACGGGCGAGGTGCTGCCCGAACTGCGCTTGCATTACACTACTGTCGGCGCGCGATCAGGGGAGCCGGTGCTGATTCTTCACGGGTCGACGGGAGCCGGAACAAATTTACTCAACTCTAACTTCGCCGGCGAATTGTTCGGCGCGGGACAGCCCCTCGATGCGAATCGCTACTTCATTATCCTGCCGGACGCCCTAGGCGCGGGAAAATCATCCAAGCCGTCCGATGGCCTGCGCACGCAGTTCCCTAAATACAATTACGACGATATCGTGCAGGCGCAGTATCGATTGGTCACCGAACATCTGGGAGTGCGACGTTTGCGCTTGGTCCTGGGAACTTCCGCCGGCGGAATGCAAACCTGGGTCTGGGGCATAACATATCCGGACTTCATGGATATGCTGGTACCGATGGCGGCGCAGCCCGTGGAGGTTGCGGGACGGAACTGGATCACGCGCCGCATGCTCATCGACACGATTCGCAACGACCCCGAGTGGAACGGCGGCAACTACACGAAACAACCACGCAGTCTGGCGGCGGCTCAGGCGTACTTCAGCATGGCGACCAGCGGTGGCACACAGGCGCTTTACAAGGCGGCGCCGACGCAGGAGAAGGCGGATCAACTCATTAGCCAGCGCATGGCCGAGGCGCGCTCCGCCGACGCCAATGACGTGATCTATCAGTACGAGGCGTCGCGCGGCTACAATCCCGCGCCCAAGCTGGAAAGTATTAAAGCTCGGCTCCTAGCTATCAATTCGGCGGACGACGAACGCAATCCGCCCGAGCTGGGAATCCTTGAGCGAGAAATCAAGCGAGTTAAAAACGGCCGCTATGTACTCATCCCTGGAAGCGAAGAAACGCGCGGCCATGGCACCACCGGCATGGCGAAACTGTGGAAGCATCACTTGGCGGAATTGCTGCAGCCAGCGGTGCAAGCGGCGAAGTAGACAACGCCCGCTGCTATTAGATTTTACGACAATCAATAATTGAACGGCTGACGCATCCATTCTCGCGTGGATTGGCAGCAATGCTTAGAAGATCTTCGCTGTTGACGTTCTCGTTGTTTCTCTTCGGCGGCTGCACCGGCGCGAGCTCCACGTCTATGACTGTCAGCATGCCTGCTGGCTTATGGGAACAAATCCCGATTGTACTACTCAAGCCGGAAGGGCCGGGACCTTTTCCCGCTGTTGTGATCATGCACGACTGTAGCGGCCTCGGGCCGCGCTCGAGCGGAGCCCCACACCGCTGGGCAACGGAACTGATCGGACGAGGTTACGTCATCCTCATCCCTGATAGTTTTACGACACGCGGCCACGCGGGTGGTGTGTGCACCAATCCGTCACCGAGCCGGAACGAGGTTAGCCCGTCTCGCCGTGTCCGCGACGCCTATGCGGCCCTCGGTTATGT
>DASSYL010000139.1:0-6121 GCA_035703315.1 Candidatus Acidiferrum sp.
GGCGCCGTCGACGACTACATCGACCGCCACAACGAGAACCCTAAGCCGTTCATTTGGACTGCAAAGGCTACCGACATCGAGAAACTCAGACGCACCCTTGCCGCCCCTCATAGTCGGGATTCTGCATTAGCGGAACCGAATTCACTCAGAAGTTGGGATGCAAGATCAAGCAGAACTGCGGCAGATTGGTTGTACGATCTTTCTTTTACGAAAAGATATCGTTCCAGTCCGCCCTCATGTGCCTATCGAGGTCGGCCAGGCCAGGAGAATTATGTCCGTGAAGGAAGTACAACCGGACCCAGAGTAACCTTGCACGTGGTTTCAAGCCTTGACGGGTTCATCGCGAGAAAGGACAACAGTATCTCCTAGCTAGATGTGAATGGAAGCGCCTACGAAGCCGGAGTTTCCATTTCTGAGGAAGAAGCCGCGACCTTTGTCAAAACCATAGACTGTTATGTACTCGGTTCCCGCACGTATGAACACGCACTCGAACTGGGCTGGCCCTATGGCGATACACCGACGGTAGTGGTGACCGGCAGAGAATGGCCAACGGCGAGGGAGAGCGTCGAGTTCTATTCGGGTGATCTTGAAACGCTCGTTGACGTGAAACTCGCGCCGCGATTTCGAAACATCTGGCTGGTGGGTGGGGCCATGCTGTGCCAGCGTTTTCTCGAACTAGGCCTAGTGGACGAAATCAGGTTGTCCATAGCCCCTGTCCTATTGGGTGACGGACTCCGGCTATTCGGTGGTTACCTGGCAGAGGAGAAGTGGGATTTGAAAAACGTGGTCGCCTACAAGAATGGTTTTGTCGAGTTATCATACGCTGTCTCGAGCGTGTGAGCGCATCAGTGAAGATCCGCCAAAAGAACGGGTGCTGAGCTGGAACGCAAAGGCTGCCGACATCACCGAGAAACTTAAACGCGCCCTGGCCGCCCTCATAATTGGTATTCTGCATGAAGCACTACACTCCGCGCCGATTCGATCCCTCTAGCTTTCTACTTGGCCACCCGCTCCTGCCTCTGTTCTTTGCGACGATTGGGCCGTGTCTCCTCTGACACGGATTTGGGAGGTGAGCCCTGTAACCGCCATGTTTTCAACAATGGTTCCGCGGACCGTCTCTTGCTGTCCTCTCTTCTGTCCCTGCAGGAGGCCCTCATGTCAACCAATCAACCCAAAGAGGTCAGTCTCGACCCGGCGCTCGTCCCACTCATCTGCGCCACGCTGCTCTACACTGTCTCTTGGATCATGGGCTGCTCCAGCCGAGCCACCACAGAGCGCAGTTCTTCTCCCGCAAGAACCGCAAACGAAGCGCGCGAACAACTTCGCCTCGCCTCTGACGACGCCAGCGACAAACTCACCCCTTCCATGTCGGGCCGCAAGCTCACCATCGAAAGAATGGCTCAGCGCGCCGCCACGTCGCTGCAATTTTCCAATGAGGAATACGGCGTCGCCTTTGACGCTCCCAAAGGCTATTTGCTCAAGGAAGGGGAACTTTCGCAAATGGATCGGGGCCTCGGCTATCTCGGCCCGGTGCCGATGCACTTCGCCACGCAAGGCGGCGTACGTCTCGCCACCGTCGAACCGCCTACCGGAGTTCGCCTGGGCACCAATTTCGTCAACGAATTTTTCACCATCAGCGCGCTCTACAACACCACCGCCGAGTCCTGCTCTGCGTTGGACATCGCCCCGGAATTTCGCGGTGCGCCTGTCACCCGCACCGTCGACAGCATCGTTTTCCGGGGCACTGAAGAATCGGCGGTCGCCAGCATGCACCAATACACCGGCATCTATCTGCACGGCTTCGCCAACGAAACCTGCTACGAAATCGGCTACGGCGTCGCTACTGTCGGCGACGGCCCTGCCCGCAACCTCAAGCACGTCGACCCGCAAAAGCTAATGTCCCGCCTTGAAAAAATTCTCGACACCGTCCGCATCGCGCCGCCTAACTTCGAGCGTTTCACCGCCACTGACTGAAACAGCGTTGCACGGCGCAATTTGCGCCGCGTGAGCCCTATGTGCTACACAAAGGCATGCCCGATTTTGCCGCCCCGGTCGAACGACTCATTGATGAATTGAAACACTTGCCCGGAATCGGGCAAAAAACCGCGCAGCGCTTGGCTTTCTACTTGCTGCGCGCCGCGCCGGAAGATGCACTTGCGCTGGCCGACGCCATCCGCGACGCAAAAGAGAAAATTCGCGAGTGCTCCACCTGCGGCAACATCACCGACAACGATCCTTGTCTCTATTGCGCCGGCGCTTCGCGCAGCAAGCGCACGATTTGCGTCGTCGAAGAAGCGCACAACATTCTGGCCATCGAAAAGACCCGCACCTACAGCGGCATGTACCACGTGCTGGGAGGCTCTCTTTCTCCGCTCCAAGGCCGCGGTCCCGAGCAACTGAAAATCAAGCAACTGATTGAGCGACTCAAAGGCGGATCGGTCGAAGAAATTATCATCGCCACCAATCCCACCGCCGAAGGCGAAGCCACCGCCGTCTACCTATCGAAATTGCTGAAACCGCTGGGCGTCCGCGTCACACGGATCGGAGTCGGCATCCCCGTCGGCGCCGACCTGGAATACGCCGACGAAATCACTATGCTCAAAGCCATGGAAGGCCGCCGCGATTTGTAAGCAGACGTTTCCAACTTAAGCCGACAGGTACTAGAGCCAATCGTCAGTACTCCTAGCTCAATCTAGCCATTTTAGTTTTTTCGTTATAGAGTCACAATTCTGCAAGCTTAGGTGTCCCGCAAGGAGGTGCGCTATGCCCGGATTGGCGCACTACATGGCGCAGTATGATCACGAGCACTCTTCCGGTTGGAACAAGCTGCTGCACGGAATCGGAATCCCGCTGATTTTTGCGGGGATCATCTTGCTCATCCTCACGAAGTGGATCTGGGGCGGCGCGCTGTTTGTCGCCGGATGGATGCTGCTGTTTTTAGGCCACAAGGTGGAGGGTAATCACCCCGCCTTTTTCCAGGGACCAGTTTACTTGCTGGTTGGGCCGATTTGGGTGGCAAAAGAGGCATGGATGTTCCTCACAGGTTCGCATGCCCAGGCAGAGTCTCCGGCGGAGAAATCTGAGCACCGCTAAGCCGCGAACAACACGAGAGATAGGCAAAGGGAAAGAACGTCGCACATGGACGAGTTTGGCAAAGAGCGTGCCGACGATTCTCTAGAGATGGTCTCGGAAAACGCCATTCACAGCGGCGAAGAACTGCGCAAACGGCGCAGTTCGCGCATCGTGCAAGCCGTCCCGCTCACCGTGAAAGGTGTGGACGCGCTGGGCCGACCGTTCATTGAACGCACTTCCAGCTTGATCATCAACTGCCACGGCTGCCGATATCAATCGAAACATTACGTCCTGAAAAACATGTGGGTGACGCTGGAGGTTCCCCACCCCGAAACCGGCGAGCCGCCGCGGCAAGTTCGCGGCCGGGTAGCCTGGATTCAACGGCCGCGAACCGTGCGCCAACTCTTTCAAGTGGCGCTGGAGCTGGAACTGCCCGGAAACGTTTGGGGCATAGGGTTTCCGCCAGAAGACTGGACGAGTTTTGGCATTCCGTCGGCGCCAGCGAGAATGCACGCGTTGCACGAAGACGACATTCATGCCGTGCCCACAGAAAAAATAGTGGAGAGCAGCGCACCGAGCGAACCGGAAATGCCGCCACCCGCAATCGGCGTAGACACCTCCCTGCACCTGATGCCCGCGCCTGCCAGCACCACAGACGCTTCGCTGCAACTGGCGCGGCAAGTCGCGCGGCTGATTGCCGATGCCAAACAACAGATCAACGCAGCAGCCCGCGAAGCCGCGGCGCATGCCGTAACCACGGAACATCGCTCTGCCGCCGAGCAATGGGAACAGAAATTCTCCGCGGCACGCAGCGAACTGGCCAACGAAACAGGACGCTCGCTGGAAAAAATCCAGCTGCAAAGCCACGAGTGGAGTCAATCCGCGCGGTCGGCAGCGGCGAAGGCTCTGCAAGAAGAGCTGCCCAAGTGGCTGTCGCCGCACTTGCGCGAACTGACGCGCGAGCTGACCCTCGCACTTTCCAAAACCGGTTCCGAGCAGCGCACGCTGCACGACCAACAGATCAGCGGCACTGCGGAGAAAGTCCGGCAGCTTTGCCGCGAAGCGGAAGACGTGGCGCGGCGAATCGTGACGCAAGCGCAGGACGCCGAACGCCGTTTGAGCGAACATGCCTCTGTCACCTCTGCCGTTCTGGAAAGCCAGACGAAGAAACAAGAGGACACCTTTAGCGCTCACCATGAGCGGCTGAATGCCACGGCATCCTCTGCTCAGCTGCAAATCGCGGAAGCCATCGCGAACGCGGAAGCGCAGCTGAAGGCGCAATTTCACGGCAACGTTGAAGCGAGCAAAACGCAGATTCAAGAGTTCCTGGAAAGCGCCATTGCGCGGCTGACCGACCATACGGCCCAGCTGGTGGGACAGCGAGGCGAGGAACTGCGCGCGCGGCTGCTGGAAAGTCTCAACAGCGAAGCGGAACAACGCATCGCGGCCTTGCGCGAAAGTTCGCAGGGAATCGTGATCGAAGTGCAGCAACTGATCCAGTCGCTGCGTGCGGAGCTGCAAAGCCAGGCGGGTTTGCTCGATCATGCGACGGAGCGCGCCGGCAAGACGGCATTTCAGCTGGACCAGCTCGCGTCGCAGCTGGGCACCACGCAGCAACTGGCCATCGAGAGTTTTCAATCGCAACTGGATGATGTACTGACGCTGCACCGCAACGAACTGCATCGGCGCAGCGAATCGCTGTTCGAAGAGCTGAACGGAAGAATCCGGAGATCCTTTGACGAAGCCAGCTCGGCAGCCGCAAACAAATTTGACGAACAGGTGCGCGGGCTGATGGAACCCCAGGTCAACCAGGCCAATGAAGCGCTGCACCGTTTAGCGGGAGGCAAGTCGCTGCTCGATGCGGCGCTGACGCTGCAGCAGGACCGCATCCGCAATTCAGCCGACGAAGCGTTTGCGGAATCGCTCGGACGGTTCCGCGAAAATCTGGGCGGCGTCGAGCAGTTGCTGCACGATGCTTCGCAAGGCGTCATCACACGCAATCTTGCCGAGCTAGAAACCAAGGCGGAAGACCTTCGCCACCGGTCCGGCGAAGAAATTTACAAGACGGCGGAATGGTACGAAAAGAAGGTCCAAACACAGCTGAACAGCCTGACCGAAAAAGTGGCTGAGCAGGGCGCGAACCAGCTGCGCGAAAAAGCCGGCGAAGTGGCCGCGGAATTTGCAGCAGAACTCGATCATTCCAGCCGGAACTTTGTGGGCCATACGCAGCAACAGATGCAGGAAGTGGTGCGCGAATCCTTCGACCGCGCGCGGGAACTTTTCGCCGAAGCTGCGGATACGACGACCGCCGCATTTATGGACGAGATCCAACGGCACGGCCGGCAAGAGCTGGACGGATTCGCCGAAGCAGTGAAGCAGACCTCAGCGGAAACGCATCGCGAGTTTACCGCTTCTCAGCAAACCTTGGCGCAGCAACTGACCGCGGAGCAGGAGAATTTTCTGCGGCGCTTCCAGGCGGGAATGGCCGGCGCGCTGGAGAGCGGCATCCGCGAAGCGCAAGATAAAATTTCCGCGGGCTTTGGGCCGCTGCTGGAATCGTGGAAAGCGCTCAGTGAACAGCAACAGAACGATCTGCGCGCCAAGCTGAGCAGCCTGAGCAACGACGCCACCGGCGAATACAAAAGCCGCCTGGAGAACGTCTCGAACACGTGGATTCTGGCGACCGTGGCCAAGCTCGACCACCAGTCACGCGATGTCGTGTCGGGCATTTCGTCATCTGCTGAAGAAAAACTGCGTGAAGCCTGTTCGCAAGTGTTCGCCAACGTTGGTGAATCGCTCAAAAAGCGCTTGCAGGAAATTACGTCGGAATTTTCCAAGCCGGCGAACGATAAGTGAAGTTGCTGTTGAGCGTTTCGGTTCGCGAAATTTCTGCCATTCCGAAAGCCCAAGCCGCACAGACTGAAGTTTTTGCCACTACCACCGTTTCGCGGCACAAGGCGGGCGGCTGTATAATTCCCATTCCATGGCAAATCGGGCTTATTTGCGGTTGTGGACGCGGGATTTTTCGGCTGAGACGATGATCGCGCAG
>DASSYL010000289.1:0-4626 GCA_035703315.1 Candidatus Acidiferrum sp.
AAATGACCTGCCTGAAGGTCGGCCACTACAAAAACCCATAAAAGGCTTAGCGTAAACGTTAACGGGCATGGTATAGTCGCAGCCGTTTCCACCACATCAGCACGCGCGGAGAGACACCATGAAAATTCGTACGGGCTGGACGTCGGTTTCTGCCGCCCTCCGCTTGCTAGCTGCGGCCGCACTGCTGTGTTCTGCCCGGAGCGCCGCCAGTGGGCAGGAGATGCCTCCTTATCGCAATCCCAAACTGCCCGTGGAGCAGCGGGTGGCGGATTTGCTCTCGCGGATGACGCTGGAAGAAAAAGTGGCGCAGATGGAAGGGGCATGGGAGAACAAGAATTTTCACAAAGACCCGCAAACGATGTTTGTGGACGACAAGGGGAACTTCCTACCGGAGCGGGCGGCAGTGCTGATGAAGGACGGTCTCGGGCAAATTTCGCGGCCGAGCGAAGGGCGCGGACCGCGAGAGATGGCGGAGTTCACCAACACGGTGCAGAAATGGATGAAGGAGCACACGCGGCTGGGGATTCCGGTGATGTTTCACGACGAGTGTCTGCACGGGCACGTGGCGATCAAGGGCACGTCGTACCCGCAGGCGATCGGGCTGGCTTCGTCTTGGGATCCACAGCTTCTGCATGAGGTTTTCACCGCAACGGCGGCAGAGGCGCGGGCGCGCGGGGCGCAGCAATGTCTGGCGCCGGTGCTGGACTTGGCGCGCGATCCGCGGTGGGGACGCACGGAAGAAACCTACGGCGAAGATCCTTACCTGGTCACCCGCCTCGGTGTAGCGGCCATCACTGGCTTCCAGGGCGTCGGACCGGCGATTGACAAGCAGCACGTGCTGGCGACGGCGAAGCATTTCGCAGTACACGGACAGCCAGAAGGTGGGACCAACGTCTCGCCAGGAAACTACTCTGAACGTGTAGTTCGCGAATACTTTCTAAAGCCCTTTCAGGCCGCCGTGCAAGAGGCCCAGGTAGGCACGGTGATGGCATCCTACAACGAGATTGACGGCGTGCCGTCGCATGCCAACAAGCATTTGCTTAAGGATGTGCTGCGGAAGGAATGGGGATTCGACGGTGCTCTGGTTTCGGATTATTTCGGGATTGCGGAGCTCATCAGGATTCATCATGTAGCAGCCACGCCAGCGGAGGCGGCCAGGATGGCGTTGGACGCGGGTGTGGACATCGATCTGCCGTTTGTGGCCGGATACGACACGCTGCCAGAGCAAGTGAAACAAGGGACGGTCTCAGAGAAGGACATTGATCGCGCTGCGGGCAACATCCTGCGCGCGAAATTTCTGACGGGTCTTTTCGACGATCCTTATGTGGATCCGGAAACGGCGGAGAAAATCACCAACAGTACCGAGCATCAGAAGCTGGCGCTCAAGGCGGCGCACGAAGCGATTATCTTGCTGAAGAACCAGAATCATTTGCTGCCGTTAGATAAGACGAAATACAAGAAAATCGCGGTGATCGGACCCAACGCCGCCGATGTGCACTTGGGCGGCTACAGCAACAAACCCGGCCGCGGCATCAGCATCTTGCAGGGCGTGAAAGATAAAGTCGGCAGCAGCGTGGAAGTTTTGTACGCGGAGGGCTGCAAGATTACCGAATCGTTGCCGGATTGGGACGCAGACAAGGTCGTACTGGGCGATCCGGCACTGAATGCAAAGCGGATCGTAGAGGCGGCGAAGGTCGCAAAGAAAGCGGACCTGATTATCCTGGCCCTGGGGGACAACGAGCAGACATCGCGCGAAGCCTGGGCGCCAGAGCATCCGGGCGATCGCGACAGCCTCGAACTGCTCGGCAATCAGGATGATTTGGCGAAGGCCATGGTGGCGACCGGGAAGCCAGTGGTGGCCGTGCTGCTGCACGGGCGGCCCAATGCGGTGAACTACATCGCGGAAAATGTGCCGGCGATTCTGGACGGATGGTATTTGGGCCAGGAAGGCGGAACGGCGCTGGCCGACGTGCTTTTTGGAGATTACAACCCCGGAGGCAGACTGCCGATCACCGTGCCGCGGTCGGTGGGGCAACTGCCGGATTACTATTATCAAAAACCTTCGGCGAAACGTGAGTTTCTGGGTGCGTCTACGGAGCCGCTGTTCGTGTTTGGATGGGGGCTTAGCTACACGACGTTCAAATACGAAAATTTGCGGCTGGCGGCGGACCACATCGGGCCGGCAGGCACGACCAGAGCCATGGTTGAGGTGAAGAACGGCGGACCGCTGCGCGGGGACGAAGTGGTGCAATTGTACATCCGCGATGAGGTGAGTTCGGTGACGAGGCCGGTGAAAGAGTTGCGCGGATTCCGGCGCGTAAGTCTGGACCCGGGAGAAACGAAGTCGGTGGAGTTTACGCTGGGACCGGACGAATTGTCGTTTTTGAATCTCGATATGCATCGCGTAGTCGAGCCGGGGACATTCAAAATCATGGCGGGCGGCAACTCAAAGGAACTGATCGAGACGACGCTGACGGTGGACGCCAAGTAAACTTCGCGTTGACGAATTGAATTTGTTGACGCGTTCGCACCGCGGGCATAGGCTCTTAGCACTTACGGTTAACTTCATGGCTCATTCAGAGGGTTTCGCGTTAAGCGGCTTTGTCAATCGCATGCTGGTCTTGCTCGTTTTGTGCGTCCTGTGGTCGGCGAGTGCAGCCGCGCAGGCCAGTGTCGCCGACGAGGGCACACTTCGCGGAAACCGGGCCGAGATTTCAGTGACCTTGCGCGACCGGGGCGGAGACGTAATTACTGCGCCGGGAGTCGTAAAAATTTACCGCAGCGGTGCATTGATTGGGCAGACGCCAACTTCAAAGGGACATGCCAGCTTTATTCTGAACACCGGGAATTACTCCATTGCTGCGGAAGCAACCGGCTATAAGCCAGCGCAAAAGGACATTAGCTTGACGGTGGCGGTGTCCAGCGTGGAGGAGATTTTTCTCACGCGGGATGCTAGCGCCACCGACAGCGCCGGTGTGCCCGGCAAACCGATCTTGGCGCCCAAAGCCAAGGAGAGCTTCGACAAAGCGCTGAAGGCGCTGAACGACAACAAGCTGGATCAAGCCCAAAAACATCTGGACGAAACCGCGAAACTGGCGCCCAATCACCCGGACGTGCTCTACCTGCAGGGAGTCGTCTATCTACGAAAGGGCGATTTTCCGAAGGCGCAGGCAGCTTTGGAGACTGCCTCGCAGATCGATCCCAACAATCCCAAAACACTTTCTGCCTTGGGCATGGCATATGTCGATCAAGGGAAGTATGAGGGCGCGGTTCCAATCCTGGAGCATTCGCTGCAACTCGATGCGAACGCGTGGGACGCGCGCTGGACCTTAGCAAAGGCCTACTATCATCAACAGAACTACGACGGTGCGCTGAGGGAATCGCAGGAGGCGCTAAACGGCTCGCACGGTGCAGCGCCGGACTTAGAACTGCTGCTTGCCCAATCGCTTACCGCGGTCGGAAAATATGACGAAGCGGCGCAGGCCTTACGGACATTCCTCAAGAATCATGCCAAGGATCCGAGCGCGGACAAGGCCCGCCGCTGGCTCGAGCGCCTTGCGGCGGACGGAAAAATCAAGCAATAGTTACGATTGCCTACGCTGTCCGGTTATGCCGACGGGTGCTTTAGGATTTCCGCCAAGGCATGCAACCGTGCTGCGTCGGTCGGGCTTGCTGCGGCAGCGCTTTTCTCGAGTGCGGGGGCCATGCGCTCTAATTTCTTGAGCTTGCCCTTGTTCATACGCGAAGCTTCTGCACTTTGGATGGCCTTGCGCAAATCCGCGATGCGTTTCACCTGCAATGCCTGCGAGCGTTCCAGTTGATCGAGGTAAGCCTTTGCCACGACCAGCGACGAAGGCCACTCGAGTTTTTGCTGGTTCTGCACGTTCAGTTCGGACACCTGAACTGCCTTCGCGGCATCGATTTCGTTCTGCGTGAGGAACGTCGTGGGCGTCAGTTCAAAAACGTCGAGACCGCGGGCAATCTCCGAGCCGTAGATGTGACCGTTATACCAATATGCCGACCACTCACCGCCCAGGATCAGCATTTTCGGATCGATCGGACCGCGATCGAAGTAGGCAATCTCCAGCGGGTGCGCCGGATCGGTGAAGTCCACCACAGAGACTCCACCCTGATACCAGGCCTGCACTTCAATGTCGCGCCCAGGCACTGGAATCAACGACCCGTTGTGCGCCACGCAATTTGCTGAGTCGGCTTGCGCAGCCGGCATCTTGTAGTAACTTGCGAAGCTTAGCTTGTCATCCTTCAAGCGGAAAATTGCATCGGCTCCCCACTTGTTGGGATCGTTCTGCCGGCACCGCGCGCCCAGGCCTCCGCCCCACTCATCGGTGAACACGACCTTGTCTCCATTGTTCGAGAACGAAGCTGAATGCCAATAGGAATAGTTCGGATCGTTCACCGCGTCCACCCGCTTCGGATGGACCGGATCCTTGATGTCGAGCACAATTCCGTTGCCGGAACACGCACCCGCAGCCAGACCAATCGCCGAATACACCGTGATGTCGTGGCACTGATCAGTGTCTTCCGGCTTGTCGTCAGCCTTGCCGTGAGTGGCTCCGCCGTTGTTCAGACCGTTCAACGCACCGGTCCGGGGATCGATGAACAGCC
>DASSYL010000407.1:0-4612 GCA_035703315.1 Candidatus Acidiferrum sp.
CGGTGAGGTCGTGGGCGTTTTCGAGGCGGATGTGTTGCTCGACGAGAGCGATGCGGGTGGCGAGTTGGTCGAATGTGGCGGAAGGTGATGTTTGGGGAGACCATGCGCTGGCCATGTTTCCCTCCGTAGTGATATGGGGACCGCTTCCCTTCGCTACTCCGGGTCAAAGCACAGAAAGCAGCCTCTTGTAAACATCCTAGAGGCCGAGCGCACGCTGACGGTTTGTGCGGAAACTGCAAGGGCAATTCCTCAGGGGCTGAGCCCGACCCGTTGCCATGCTCGTATGTCGGAGCTAAAGTCGCCTGCCGAAAGCAGCCTGCAGAAGAGCGCCTAACCTCCTCGAGTGGGATAGAATGACGGGATTACAGTGGAGAGAGGCTGAGATTGATTCATCGCCACGTTTTTCACAATGAGCAGTTGCTGCCGATCGAGAAGATGAGGATTTCGCCGGGGCAGGCGGGAGTGATTTGCGGGTGGGGGCTGTTCACAACGCTGCGGATTGTAGACGGCGAGGCGTTCGCGTTTGAGCGGCACTGGCGGCGGCTGGAAAAGGACGCGGCGATTATCCGGATGCCCATATCGTACACGGGGCCGCGGGTGCGGGTGAATTTACAGGAAGTGATCCGCGCGAACGGCGTAACAGAAGGATGCGCGCGGATTTACCTGGTGTACAACCAGGTGGGATTCTGGCGGAGCGACGAGGCGATGCCGCAGGTGGATCTGGTGATTTACACGGCGCCGCTGCCGGAATATCGCGAACCGATACGGCTGACGTTGCGGGAACACGGACGTCATGCGGCTTCTCCGCTGGCGGGAGTGAAGACGATTTCGTGGTTGCCAAATGTGTGGTCGGTGGCGGAAGCACAGAAGGAAGGGTTCGACGAAGTGATTCTGCTGAACGAGCGCGGCGAAGTGGCGGAGTGCACGGCGGCCAACGTTTATCTGGTGAAGGGCGACAAGATTCTGACGCCACCGCTGAGCTCGGGCTGCCTGGAAGGCGTGACGCGAGGAATCTTGTTTGAGATCGCGGGCGAAGCGGGAGTTGGCGTGAAAGAACAGGTGCTGCGACCGGAAGATTTGTACGGGGCGGATGAAGTGTTTATTTCGTCGACAAACCGAAATGTGATTGGAGTGGGAGAGATTGCGGGACACGGGCTGACCGGAGCTCCGGGGCCGGTGACGAAGCGGGTGGATGAGGCCTTTGCGGCGTACGTGAAGGAGTATGTTTCGCGACGGCAGGCAGCGGCTTCGCGGTAATCTCGAGAAGATCAGGGCGCAAGAATGGAGCCGCGTTGGATACCGCGGCTCTTCAAGTCTAGAGCACGGGTGCACGGGTCTAAAGACCCGGCACTACGATCAGAAGAGAAATTTCAAGGCGAACTGGACCAGGCGTCCGGGCTGGGACGTCTGAATGCTGCCGGTGGTGTCGGGCGGCGTGTTGAGGTCGTTCACGGGAATGCCGAAATTCGCGTGGTTGAAGACGTTGAAGAATTCGGCTCGGAATTGCAAGGTTTTCGTCTCGGTAAAACGGAAATTCTTTAGCGCCGCAAGATCCCACTGCTGATAGCTCGGTCCTTGCACGATATTGCGGCCGGCGTTGCCGAACTGGCCAATCTGGGTATTCGGATCGAGTTGCTGAAATGCGGCTGGGTTATACCAACAATTGGGTGTGCCAGTGCGCGAGCCGTTGGGGCAAGTTCCCTTGGCGGGATCGCCAATCAGATTCGGACGATCGCTCGGAAAACCGGAAATTTCAGGCGCTCCGCCTTGCGCGGAAACTCCCGTGGAGTCGTAGACGGTAAAAGGAGTCCCGGATTGAAAAGTGGTGATGCCGTTGAGCTGCCAGCCACCAAGCAAAGCTCGCTGCCAACCCTGCGAATGAGTGAAGAAGGGCAAATCCCATTGATAGCTGATGACGAAACGATGGCGCGCATCGAACATGGAGCGGCCATGCTCGGCGGCGAGATCGAAAGGATTTTGCGCGAGGTCGTTTTCGCCTGCTGTGCTTTGGGAAGCGGAGCCGGTGATGTTGAAGGAAGAAACGTCGTCGAGTGTTTTGGAAAAAGTGTAGGAGGCGAGCATGGAGAATTGATGCGCAAAACGGCGCTGCAGACTGGTTTGCAGGGCGTGGTAAACGGAGTTGGCGATGCCGGAAATCTCGCCGACGGAAGAGTATTGGCAAGGAGTGGGTTGCGCGATGGTGCAGCCCGAATGAAGGCGGCGCTGGTCGGCATTGTCTTGTGTGGTTTCGCCGGGGATCGAAACGGCGGGGTTGGCTTCGATGAAGCGAGGAAGCTTGGTGCCCTTGGTGCCGATGTAGCCGATTTCGAAGAGCCAGTTTTTGCCGAGGGAGCGCTGAAGATTGAGGTTCCAATCCTGCGCATAAGGCAGATGGAGATTCGGGTCGAGCGTGAGAAGAGTCATGGGCTGAGCAAAGCCGCCGGTGAACGGGTTGGAGCCATTAAAAGGGTCGGCGAAATCGGGGAAGCTTCGCTGAGGGGTTTGCAAGTACGGTGGAGCACTGTTCGGTGTTTGTAGTGGGCCGCCCTGGCCGGTGTAATACGGGTCGTAGAAAATTCCGTAGGCCGAAGAGATGAGCCATTTGCCGCTGCCGGTGGGATCCCAAGCGAGGCCGACGCGCGGCGCAATGGCTTTGTGGTCGGTTTGAATAAGTCCGCGCGGAACGCCGGGGTCGCCGGGATAGAGGAGTCCCGCGGGCGCGGTAGGAAATACCACGGACTGACGACCGGGAATCCAGAGATTTTGCCGGTCTCTTTGTTCGGTATAAGGGAACGGAATTTCATAGCGGAGTCCGTAATTGAAAGTGAGGCGCGAGGAGAGTTTGTAGGTGTCCTGGGCGTAGAAGTTCACGGCGCGGCCGCGAAGATTGCGGGAAGGGTCGCCGCCGCCTTGCAGGAAAAATGCGGGCTGGCCGATGAGGAAATTTGCGAAAGAGTTGGTGAGCGGCGCCGGAGCAAAAACAAAAAATCCATTGGTGGCGATGCCGAAAAGCACATTGAGCCGATCGTAACTGTAGCCACCGCCGAATTTGAGTTCGTGGCGGCCGCGAATCCAGGTGAGAGAACCGTTGAAACCGAGATTGCTGTCCCAGGACTGGCGCGGACCGGTAATAGGGTCGCCTATGGAAGCGAAGCCGGCAACCTGAACAAAGGGCGGGCCCAGCGCAGCTTCGAGCGTGGGGGTGTATTGAAAGCCGAAGCTGCCGGGATCGGTGTGATTGATGTGCTCGTTAAAGAAAAAACGGTTTCGCAGGAAGGAAATACGGCCGAGGGCGACGAGGTTGGGCGAGAAGGTGTGCGTTTCTGTGGCGACGAAATTCTGCGCGCGATGCTCTTCGCCGACGGGAAAACCGGGAACGTTGGCGCCCGAGGTGGAAAGCGGATCAAGTACATTTCCCTGGCTGAAAATGTAGCGGAAGTTGAGGGTGTCGCGCGAGGAGAGGTAATGATCAAGACGAACGCCGAACTGGTCGTCGTCGGTGGATTTATTTTCCGTGGATACAAACGTATTGTTGCCGATGTTCGGCAGCGGATAGAAAGCAAGGAGGTTTTGGGAAATCGGATGAATGAAAGGGACTTGATTGAAAGGAACGGGCTGAGGCGAAGGAGCGAAAACGTTGTAAAGCTGGCCGTTGGGATTGCTGCACATGCCGGCGGAATCGAAAGAAGCGCCTGAGGACGTGCAAAGTTCGCCGAAGTCTCCGGTGCGTTCGTTAAGGGAGGGCACCGTGGACTGGCGAGTTTCGCCGGCGCGCTCGCGCAGGCCTTCGTAGTAAAGGAAGAAGAAAGTTTTGTCGCGCCTGAGCGGGCCGCCAAAGGTGCCGCCGTACTGATTGCGCTTGAGCGGTTCGACGGATTGAGCGAAGAAACTTTTGGCGTCGAACGCATCGTTGCGGAGAAATTCCCAAAGCGAGCCGTGGAAAGAGTTGGTGCCGGAACGGGTGACGATGTTGGTGGTGGAGCCGGTGCTGTGGCCGAAGTCGGCGTTGGCGGTGTGAGTAAAGATGCGAAATTCGGCGATGGCGTCGACAGGCGGTTCCAAGACGAAGCCACCATCGACATTGTTGAAATTGTCGGCGCCGTCAATAAGAAAATTGTTGGATTCGGGGCGCTGGCCGTTGACGGCGTAGGCTTGGCCGTCACGCAGCGAGCCGCCGGCTTGCGAAAGGCCGGCGGTAATGGGAACGACACCGGGCTGCAGAGTGCCGAGCTGAGTGAAATGCCGGCCGTTCAGAGGGAGATCCTGAATGGTGCGCTGATCGACGGTCTTGCCAAGCGCGGAGGCGGTGCCTTCGATGAGCAAAGCGTCGGCGTTGACTTCGACCTGCGTGGCACCGCTTCCGATGGTGAGATGGGCGGCGACAAAGGCGGTTTGATTGACCTCCAAGATGAGGCCTTCGCGCACGAAGCGCTGAAAACCCTTGGCGTCAACTTGCACGCGATAGTGGCCGACGGGGAGCTCGACCAGGACAAAGTCGCCATTAGAGTCGGTGGAGGCAGTGCGGGAAAAGCCGGTTTCGATTTGCGTGACCGCGATAGAGGCGGCTGCGACCGTAGAACCGCTGGGATCGTAGGCGGTGCCGCGCAGCGTT
>DASSYL010000455.1:0-7540 GCA_035703315.1 Candidatus Acidiferrum sp.
GGTTTGCGAACACCACGCGTTCGGCGCCATTCACCACCAACACGCCTTCCACCATGCTTCCCAGAATTGCGGATGAAAGATTGCGCTCTTCGGTCAGCGTGTGAATCGTCCGATCGAGGCGCGCCGCGGTCTGATTCAGTGAATGACTCAGCCGGTCCAGCGCGTCGCCCGTTCCATCCGAAGATTGCGGACGAAAATCGCCTTCGGCCACGCGTTGTGAAAATGCCGTCAACCTTTCGATGCGTTCCGAAAAGTTCCTCGAAACGAGAACAATTACGCCCGTGGCAACCAGCAAGATCACTAGCGAGGCGAAGCCCACGGCCTTGCGGAATGGCCCCAGTACCTGCCCGACGGTCTCCTCCGGCAGGGCGAACCTCATGAGGAAAGGCCTGCCGGAGGGTGCCGGCTGCCGGACCGCATAATACAAAAGCTCACGATTGATGGTTCGACTGTGCCGGATGGAGCTGCCGCTGCCCTCCGCCATGGCCTGAACAATTTCCGGCCGGCCAGCATGATTTTCCATGGTCTGTGGATCGGACTGCGAGTCGGCCAGGACCAACCCGTCCGCGGTCACCAACGTTACACGAACTCCGCTCGCCGCCAAGCGCCGCATCCAAGTTTGCAGGGCAGAAATTTCCTGTGGATCAGTAGGTGGCAGGGCGCTGAATTGTGGAGGATTTGCCTGCGCGATCCGCGCGATTGCCTGAAGTTGCTCGAAGCCAGTGCGTTCGAAGTTGTGCCGCAGCGCCCGATCAGCGAAAAAGTCCATCGCTGCCAGCACGCTCAGCAGGAGCACAAAGAAAACCAGAGCCAGTTTCGTGAAAAGATTACGCCGCACGTGTTTCGAACAGATAGCCCGCGCCGCGGACGGTCTTCAAGTGTAGGGGATTCTCGGGGTCCGGCTCGATCTTTTCCCGCAGCCGCCGCACGTACACATCCACGCTGCGCGGAGTCACGAATCGGTCCGTTCCCCATACCGCGTCGAGCAGCTGGTCGCGCGTAAAGACGCGATTCGGCCGCGACGCCAGATAGTACAGCAGCCGGAACTCCAGCGTGCTCAGCGGCACCGTTCTTCCCGAATAGCTTACGCGGTAAGAAGCAGGGTCAATCGACAATTTCCCCAAATCAATCGTCCGCGGCGCATCCGCGGGCGGTTCCGCCCTCCGCAGCAGCGCCTTCACGCGGGCAATCAATTCCCTTGGGCTGAATGGCTTGGTGACGTAGTCGTCCGCCCCCATCTCCAAACCCACGACACGGTCCGCTTCGTCGCCTCGCGCCGTCAGCATCAGAATCGGCAGCCGGTTCATGGACTCGTCCTTGCGAATCTCTCGGCAAATCTCCAAGCCGGAAAGCTTCGGCAGCATCAGGTCAAGCAGCAACAGGTCGGGCGGAGACTTCTTCAAAGTGCTGAGGCCGGTTGCGCCGTCGTTCGCGCCGTTGACTTGAAATCCTTCGTTGGCCAGGTTGTAGCGGACTAGTTCGACGATATCGCGGTCATCTTCAATAATTAGGATGCGTTTCATGCCTATGGAGCGTACCGGACGCTGGCTGGGCGCAAGTGTATCGCAGCCAGGCGTACTGCGGTAGGCAGCTTTCAGATTTGGGGCCCCGTGAACGGGTCTTAACACAATTGTAGTGTGCAAGCTCTTCGTAACGAAGCGTTTACGCCATTGTGAATGAATGATGAATATGCGGACTGCCTGGCGTGCCGCATCTCAAGCTCGAAATGGCTCTTGTTTCAATCGCCCGAAGTGGTAGTAAATGCCAGCGAAAGCAGCGTCTTCTGCTCCAGTTCATGCGCTTTTGCGGAGCCCGTCGCAGGGCTGGCGCTCGACGACCGCTTTACGGACCGCAGGCTCAACCCGCGTTCTTGGACCAACTGCGTAAGGCGGGGCATCACGTAGAAAAACGCGCCCATATTACGTGGCTCTTCCTGCACCCACACCACTTCCCGGGCGTGCGCGTGGGCAGCCAGCGCTTCGCCGATCTCGGGGCGCGGCAACGGATAAAGCTGGTCAAGGAACAGTATCGCCGTGGTCGAATCTTTCCTCTTGCGGCGCTCCGCCTTCAGTTCATGCCCGACTTTGCCGCTGGCAATCAGGATCCGCCGCGCGTCGGTGACTTCGCGGTCCGCCACTACCGGCAAGAATCGCGGCTGTGAATAGTCGTCTATGCTCGACGAGGCGTCCGGGTGCCGCAACATGCTCTTCGGCGTGAATACTACCAATGGCTTGCGCCATGGACGACGTGCTTGCCGCCTGAGCATGTGGAAATACTGGGCAGCGGTGGACGGCTGACAAATCTGAATGTTTTCCTCACCGGCCAGCTGCAGGAAACGTTCCATGCGCGCGCTGGAATGCTCCGGCCCCTGCCCCTCAAATCCGTGTGGCAGCAGCATCACGATGCCCGATGGCAAATCCCACTTGTCTTCGCCCGCGCTGATAAATTGATCGATGATCACTTGGGCGCCGTTTACGAAATCTCCGAACTGCGCCTCCCAGAGCACCAAAGCCTCGGGATAATCGCGGCTGAAACCGTACTCAAAGCCGAGGCAGCCTGCTTCCGAAAGTGATGAATTATAGATTTCGCAAAACGGCTGCCGCTCTGACTCTCTGGCCAGAGCGGCGAGCGGTACATAGGTTTCTTCGTTTTCTGTATCCACCAACGCCGCGTGCCGCTGATTGAAAGTTCCGCGCTGCGAGTCCTGGCCAGTCAGTCGGATCGGTGTGCCTTCTTGCAGCAGCGAACCAAATGCCAGCGCCTCGGCAAAGCCATAGTCCACCGCGCGTTTGCCGTGTCCCATCTCGCCGCGTTGCTCCAGCAGCTTCACGATTTTCGGATGTACGTGAAATCCAGCTGGCGCCGTTACCAGTTTGTCGGTAATTTCCGCAAGCCTTTCCAGGGGAACGCCGGTCTCCACTTCATATTCCGGCTTGAATTTGCCGCGATGAAACGCAGACCAATATGGCGGCAGTTGCCGCAGGTGCGGAATCTTCTTTAGCTTTCCTGCCTTGGTCTGCTCAACTTCATATTCTGCGCGTACCGCTTCCACCGTTTTCGTCGCATCGACGTTGACGCGCTCCGCGTACAACTTCCACAGCGGTGGATGGCTCTTGAGTTTTTCGTATAGCCGCGGCTGCGTAATGGTAGGGTCGTCTACTTCGCTGTGTCCGTGCCGCCGGTACCCGATCAAGTCCACGACAACGTCGCTGCCGAACGTCGCGCGATAGTCCGCGGCGATTTCGCCAACGCGCACAACGGCGTCGGGATCTTCCGCGTTGACGTGGAAAATCGGCACGTTCTGCCGCTTCGCCAAGTCCGCCGCAAATCGCGAAGAGTGCTCCTGCACCGGCCGCGTCGTAAACCCAATTAAGTTATTCACGATGATGTGAATCGTCCCGCCCACCGTATAGGCTTGTAAATCCGCCAGATTGAGCGTCTCCGCAAAAATCCCCTGCCCCGCGAAAGCGGCATCGCCATGCATCACAATCGGAACAACTTTGTTGGCATCGAATTCCACCGTACCGCCGCCATAGCGCGTCAATTTCGCGCGCGATCGGCCAACCGCCACTGGATCCACCGCTTCCAGATGGCTCGGGTTCGATACCAAATGGATTTCGATCTCTTTGCCGCGTGCGGTTAGGTACGTTCCTGTCGCGCCGACGTGATACTTCACGTCGCCCGCACCGAGGACGCTGCGCGGATCCACATCTTCAAACCCCGCCACCACTTCGTGCGGCGTCTTGCACGCCGTGTGCACCATCACGTTCAGCCGCCCGCGATGGCTCATCGCCATCACCGATTCGATCGCGCCGTGCTCGCCGGCGGCATCCAGAATCGAATCCAGCAAAGGAATCAGCGACGTCACGCCTTCCAGCGAAAACCGCTTGGTGCCCAAATAGCGCGATTGCAGGACCTGTTCAAACAGATCCGCCCGCACCAGCCGCGACAAAATCATGTGGCGGTCGGTTTCCGGAACCGCGCCTTCCATGCGTTCGGCAATCCAGCGGCGGCGTTCCGGCTGCAGCAAGTGCATAAAGTCTGCGCCGATTGTTCCGGAATAAATCCTCCGCGCTTCCTCTGCATCGCGGCCTTTCAATCCATCCAAATCGGGCGATTTCAGCCGATCCAAAAATCCCAGCGGATCGAGAGAGGCCTCCAGGTATCCCCAGCGGCGGAAGGCCTCAAACACCCGCTCGCGCTCAACCGAGGACGCTGCAGCAGCGGCTCCGTTCGCGCCGCGTTTTCCGCCTTTCGCCGACTTTGTCGGACGTTCCGCTTCCAACATTGTGCGCTGTGCCATCGGTCTAACCTTGTAAGTCTCCAGCAAGCTGCCTCGCCACGGCAGCCCCAACCTTTAATTCTGCCACAGAACGAAAATTCTCTCCGGCCGCTGCCCCGTTTTGTGTAACAACCGCCTTTCTAAGGCCGGACAAAATGGGCGTTGCATAGCCATTTCCGCGTGCAACCCTCGGTCATGACGGATGCACTCGCCGATGCCATCGAAATTCGCCGCGCCACTCCGGCCGGGCTGCCCGAAGCGTACGCCATCGTTTCGGAATACTACGAAGCTGCCAAGGTTGTGCAACGCGACCGGGAAGAGGAATTCTTACGCGATTATTTTTGTAGCGGAGCGGGCGTTTGGCTCGCGCGCTCCGGTGATCACGTTATCGGCTGTATGGCCTTGCGCCGCCTCCGCCAACCGCATTTCGCGGAAATCAAGCGCCTGTACGTCAGACCGGAGGCCAGAGGCCGCGGAGTCGCTCAGCAACTGCTCGAGGCAGTTGAATCCTTCGCGCAAGCGGCCGGCTATCGCTGGATTTATCTGGACACCACCGATGAAATGAAAGCCGCCGCCCGCTTCTACCATCGCAATGGTTACCAGCCTTGCAGTCGATATAACAATAACCCTCAGGCCACCATCTTTATGCGAAAGCGCCTTGCAGATTCGCCGCCGGCTTAGTGCCTTCCCATGCTTAGCGCGCTCAAAGTGCCACAGCCATCAGCCGTTTCCGCAGAAATTGCTTCGGCGTTACCCTCCCCCCGACATCATCGAGAAGTATCAGGCCTGCCGTATCGGCTTACCCGGAGAACCTGCTAGACTCACGCAACACCAAGGTTCGAAATAAACGCAATTCCGGGGGATACCGTGACTGCCCGCGCCACTCTGTTCTCTCAGTATTCACCTTTGTGCGTAATTTTCTTGCTTTCGGTCATTTCGCTAGTTGGCTGCGGCGGCAGCCTTAGCTCCAGCCCAACTCCTCCGCCCACACCGCCGCCTGTTCCCGCCACTTTCGATTTGATTCCTGTCGCCAGCGGCTTTTCCAATCCGCTCGATGTTCAGCAGCCAAAAGACAGCAGTGGACGCCTGTTCGTAGTCGAGCAGGGGGGCCATATTCAGATTATCGAAAGCGACGGCACACGCGCTGGCTCTCCCTTCCTCGACGTCAGCACCCGCACCGGCTTCACCAGCGGCGGCGAAACCGGCCTCCTCGGCATGGCTTTTCATCCCCTGTACGCGCAGAATCGCCGCTTCTTTGTGAACTACACCCGCACCATTTCCGGCCAACTGCAGTCCGTCATCGCTGAATTCACCGCCTCCTCCAGTGATCCGAATTTCGCCGATGCCAACGGCGAAAATATCCTGTTCACCGTGAATCAGCCTTTCTCCAACCACAAGGGCGGTGGCCTCGCCTTCGCCAGTGACGGCTTTCTCTACATTAGCCTCGGCGACGGCGGCAGCGGCGGCGATCCCAACTGCAACGGTCAAAACATTAACGTGCTGCTTGGAAAAATCCTTCGTATTGATGTGGACGCACCTCACTCGGCCGGGCTGAACTACGCCATTCCCGCGACCAATCCTTTCGTGGGACAAAATGCGCGCGGCGAAATCTGGCTCTATGGCTTACGCAATCCGTTCCGCTTTTCGTTTGACACCGCGAACGGCAACCTCTGGATCGGCGACGTCGGGCAAAACGCTTATGAAGAAGTGGACATGCTCACTCCGCAACAAGGCGGCGCCAACCTGGGCTGGAATCTGCGCGAAGGCACGCATCCTTTTTCCACGGCCTGTACGCAAACCGGAAACAGCTTGACCGATCCGGTTTTTGACTACGATCGCTCCGAAGGAGACGAAACCGTGATCGGAGGCCATGTTTATCACGGCAGCAAAGCGCCGGCACTCGTCGGCATCTACGTTTTTGGAGATTTCATCAGCGGCCGCATCTGGTCTTTGCAGCAGAGCGGCCAGACCTTCTCCAGATCAAATGTCACTACTACATCGGGCGGCGACTTGGCCGCGATCGGCGAAGACCAGTCCGGCGAACTGTACGCTGTGCGCTACTCCAGCGGCGTAATCGCCAGAATCCATCAAACCGGTCAGCCTTAGAACGCGCGCTGTCGCTACAGTCCTTTCACGAAGGATTCGAGTTGCTGGGCGACTTCGGCTGCTGCCGTATCGGGCGGAAATGTAATCGGTGTTCCGATGTGTACCGCAATTTCGCCGAGGTGCGCCAAACGCCGACGCTCTCGTTTCATCTGCCAAACGCCATCGAGGCGCATCGGCACGATCGGCAAGCGCAAACGATCTGCCAACAATCCAATGCCGGATTGAAACGGCGCCATTCGGCCATCCGAGGAATTGTTCACTTCGCCTTCCGGAAAAATCAGCACGGAATAACCTCGGTCGGCGGACTCCCCTGCAAATCGAAAACTCTGCCGGAAACCGGAAAATTGCGGCAGCGGAAAAACATTGAAAAGCATTGTGATCAGCCAATATCCCACTTGATATGCCCAGCGCTTCGCGAACCACCATTCGCGCGGCGGCTTGCGCATCCGCAATAGGGTTTCTCCGCCCATAGCCGTCGCCAAGCGATGCCGAAACCGCGCCGGCAGCGCCGCCAGAATCAAGCCGATGTCCGCGCGCCGCGTGATGTGATTCGAAACCACAATCACCGGGCCTCTCACTCCGTCCAACTTCTCGCGTCCTATTACGCGCGGATGACCCAGAATCTGCGTCGCCGGCCACACCAGCAGGTAGTACACCAGCAGTCGCAGCAATCGCACGGGCTCTCGCTGCGTCCATCTCGGAAAGCGGTATCGCACGCCCGAATCTCCAGAGGTGGCCGCTCCGTCAGCCGGTCGCTTCACCAGCTCTTGCAAATCAGCCACGGATACTGCTCGCGAAAAATCCGATTCGCTGATCTCCACGCCGTATCTCTGTTCCAGTGCCAACAACACTTCGACGCGATCGAGAGAGGACAGCGAACTCAGCGACGCCCAGTAGCCACTATTGCTTGCGCCAAGCAACGCATCACAATCAAATGCGGTGCCGGGCTTGCGTCCGGCTCCTGGCCCTCCTTCTCGGGCAGACTCCGCAACCCGCGCAGCTATCACGGCCAATTGCGGCTTTCCAGTCGGTGTCCGCGGGAAATCCGGTTCCGGCCAAACACGCCAGTTCCGTACTTGCTGATATTCCGCGAGAGACTCATTCGCCGCCGCGATTGCTGATCGAACTTGGTCCTCCGCAGTCTGCCCTTTG
>DASSYL010000518.1:0-6196 GCA_035703315.1 Candidatus Acidiferrum sp.
AGTACTGGAAGCAGTTCGCCAAGAAAAAGAGCGGACAAATCGAGGGGTTTGTAGACAAGAAGAAGGCGATGGAGGAAGCGGTCGCCGGAATTGTGAGCGCGGGCGACGCGCCGGAGGTAAAGCTACGGAAGATTTATGACCGCGTGCAACAGATTCCCAATGCCAGTTATTTGCCGCGAAAATCGGAAGAACAACGTAAGAGGGAAAACATCAAGGAAAACAAGGATTTGGAGGACCTTTGGAAACACCAGTACGGCAACGGATGGGATTTGACCTGGCTGTTTCTGGGATTGGCGCGGGCGGCAGGTTTCGAGGCGTATCCGTGCCTGGTATCTGGCAGGAGTGAATACTTTTTTCGCAAAGAGAGAATGAACGGCATGGAGCTAGATGCCAACGTAGTTTTGGTGAGAGTGAACGGGAAGGACCGATATTTCGATCCGGGAGCCGCGTTCGCACCGTATGGATTGCTGCCGTGGACGGAAACAGGGGTTGCCGGGTTGCGCGTGGATAAGAACGGCGGGACGTGGATCCAGACAGACATGCCGGCGAGCAGCGAAACGCGAGTGCAAAGAACGGCGGAGTTGAAATTGACAACGGAAGGCGACCTGGAAGGAAAACTACAAGTCACATTCACCGGCCTGGGAGCGCTGGACCGAAGGGTGCGGCAAAGAAACGAAGATGAGACGGCGCGAAAGAAAAACCTGGAAGACGAAGTGAAGGGCTACATTCCGGCGGGTAGCGAAGTGGAGTTGACGAATGCACCGGACTGGAAAAACGGGAACGTTCCACTGACAGCGGAATTCAGTCTGAAGGTGCCCGGCTGGTCGTCGTCAGCGGGCAAGCGGGCCCTGTTGCCGATGGGACTGTTTGGCGCTTCCGAAAAGCACATGTTCGAACACGCGAATCGAGTCTGGCCGGTGTATTTCCGGTATCCCTTCGAGACAGATGACAACATCACGGTGACTCTGCCCGATGGATGGAAAGTGGACAACCAGCCGAAAGACATGGACCGCGATGCCAAGGCCGTCGAATTCAAGCTGGAAGTGAAGAATGACGGTAACACGGTGCGGATCAGGCGGATGTTACGTTCTGACGTCCTGATGGTAGGCAAGGAAAGCTATGCCATTTTGCGCACCTTCTATCAGCTAGTGAAGACGGAGGACGAGCAGCAGATTGTGCTGTTGCCTGGCGGTACGTCGGCAGCGAAATAGAGGGAACATGAGAAGACTCTGGCGAATCAAGTGGTTTCTAATTGCTGCGAGCGGACTGGCAACTGTGGCTCCGGATGTTCGGGCCGACGCGCCGGCCTGGATGCACACGGCGGCCAGCGCTCCACTACCCGCGTATGACGCGAAAACCGACGCGGTGCTGCTTTATTCGGAAGACGTCACTACCGTGATGCCGGACGGAAAGATCAAAAGCACGGAGCGCCGGGCGTACAAGATTCTGCGTCCGGATGGGCGGGATTACGCCGCGGCTTGGGGTTACACAAGCCCCGACTCGAAGATCGGCAGCATGCGCGGGTGGTGCATCCCGGCGCAAGGAAAAGACTATGAGGTCAAAGACAAAGATGCTCAGGAAAAATCCCTGAGCGTTTTCAACGGTGAGCTCGCCAGCGATCTAAAGGTTCGCTTTTTGAGAATACCCGCGGGGGAACCAGGGAACGTGGTTGGTTATGAGATTCAGTATGACGGCCGGCCGTTTGTGCTTGAGGACGTGTGGAATTTTCAAAGCGAAGTGCCCGTAAAGGAGGCTCGCTACACACTTCAGATGCCGCCAGGCTGGGAGTACAAAGTTTCTTGGCTGAATCACGCCAAGGTCGAACCCACCGCGAGCGGAACGAATCAGTGGCAGTGGGTGCTCACAGACTTGCCGGCTATTCGACCTGAGCGGTATATGCCGCCATTCAAAGGCGTTTCGGGTCGGATGACGGTAGCATTCCTTGCGCCTGGGGAACATGTCCGTAGCGGTTTTCTGACCTGGTCGGACATGGGAAAGTGGGAAGGAGACCTGACAAGCGGGAAACGTGAAGTTAACCCGTTGATCGCACAAAAGGTCGCGGAGATAACCGCTGGCAAGACGACATTACCGGAAAAGATGCGGAGCATCACCGAGTTCATGCAGAAGGACATTCGCTACGTTGCAATAGAACTCGGTATCGGCGGGTATCAGCCCCATTCTGCCATGGAAATTTTTACTCACCGGTATGGCGATTGTAAGGATAAGGCCACGCTGCTCAGCACAATGCTGAAGCAAATCGGCGTCGACTCATACTACGTGGTGATCAATGATCGCCACGGTGCGGTACGTGGCGATTCCGCGCCGGACATCGGGCTTTTCAATCATGTCATTTTAGCAATCCAATTGCCCGACCAGCTGCAGGACGGCAGTTTTCAAGCCGTGCTTCCACACGCACATCTGGGACGGCTGCTCATCTTCGACCCGACGAATGAAAAAATTCCCATAGGAAAGTTGCCTGGATATTTGCAATCGAACCATGCGCTCCTGGTCGCGCCGAATGGTGGCGGCGAGCTGCTCCAGATGCCTCAGTTACCGACAGCCTCCAGCGGTATAGTGAGAACAGGAAAGTTAGCCCTGGACGCGGAAGGCACGCTGAAGGCAGAGATCACGGAAACGCGCAAGGGAGACTTGGCAGCGACGGAGCGTCAAGCGCAAATTTCCGTTGCAAGCAGCAAGGATCGCGTAAAGGCGATTGAGCGGGAGGTCTCGCATTCGATCGGAATGTTCCAGATAGCTAGCGCGTCGATGACAGGGCTTGAAGCGAACGAAGCGCCCTTTGAATATTCGTACAGCTTTGTGGCGCCCGCATATGCGAAGCAGGCCGGCAATTTGCTGGTGGTTCGGCCGCGCGTAATGGGAGTAAAGGCCAGCGACCTTCTGGAGGCCAAGGATCCACGGAAGTTTCCGGTGATTTTTGAAGGGCCGGAGAAAGATACTGACACGTTTGAGATAACGCTGCCCATGGGTTATGAGGTGGATGATTTGCCGCCGGCGGTTGATTTGGACTACAGCTTTGGGAGTTACCACAGCAAGACCGAAACTTCCGGCAACAAGTTGAAGTACACGCGGACGTTTGAGATCAAGGAACTCAGCGTGCCCATGGAAAAGATGGACGATTTGAAGAAATTTTATCGCGTGATTGCCAGTGACGAGCGAAACACGGCCGTGCTCAAGCCTTCGACCGCAGCGGCTTCCGCAAGGTAATCAATCCAATTCGCTTAGTCGAGTGCCGTGGGCCGGCCTGCGGTGAAGAATCATCCGAGCGGTTCCGTGCTGCGGGGAGATCGCCCCTTTCCTAGGCTGACGCCTAGCGACCAGACTGCGTCTGACCTTCCCATCAGAAAAGCGAGAAAGCACAAAGCCAGGACGCTATGGTCGAGCGAAGCGCCGAAGTACTGCCACAGGGGCGCATGCGGCCCGGGGTGGTTGGAAGAAAAAAGAAGCGTCAGCATGTAGATCAGGCCGAAGGCGCTGGCTGGGCGTACGCAAACTCCCAACAACAAAGCGAGGCCAATAGCAAGTTCGCCGTACGCCACCAGAAAGGCGACAGCCGTCGCGTGCGGGAGCACGAACGAGCGCAGTACAGGAGCCATGAAGGGGTAAGCGCCGTCTTCTAAGAAGCGGTTGATCCAGAATTGAAAGCCGCCATGCAGAGTGAATTGCGCCCCGAAGACTTTGTATTGCCCGAAAATCAAGAAAAGAATGCCGATGCTGATGCGAAGAAAAGCCAGGGCGCGAGCGTTGTTGAGCGAGAAGTTCAGAACGGCTCCGGTTCGTAGCGGAATTCTTACCTAAGCGTTTCGGCGCACCCGTGCCTGGATTGCGAAAAAACCATTTAAGGCGTTGAATCAGCCGAGCTTCGAGAGTCGGTCGCGCACCAGATCACTCAGTGCTTTGCCGTCCACCGTTTTTCCTTCGAGTTGCGCCTTTGCCGCTTTTACGACTGCGCCCATCTGTTTGATGGAAGCGGCGCCAGTTTCGGCGATGGCTTTGGTTATTGCTGCGTCCATATCTGCCGCTGAGGCGCCAGCGGGAAGGTAGGCCTCGAGGATGGCCGCTTCTTTTTGTTCTTTTTCGGCGAGATCGGTGCGGCCGCCTTTGCTGAACTGGTCGATCGATTCCTTTCGCTGTTTCAGCAGAGTCTGCAGCAACTGAATGGATTCGCTGTCGTCGAGCTTGCGAATCTTTTCCACTTCCTTCAGCTGAATCGCAGCTTTGACCATGCGCAGGACGCTGAGGCGAAGGTCGTCCTTCGCTTTCATCGCGGTTACGATGTCCGATTGGATTTTCTCCGCCAAACTCATGCAATTTTCTCCCCGCGCAAGTTTATATCAGGCCTCGGGTATAACAGAAATTTATAGATACCCGCTTTATCCCTGCTTTGACACTGATGCCGGCTCTCGGTAACTTGGATAGTTTCCTGCACGAGGAAAAGACCGGCCGTGACGGGCGGCTTTCACCCCGGAAATTTCAGCAGAGAGAGGGCAGACAGGACTCATGAAAGTCATCGTAGCGGACAAAATCAGCGAGCGCGGCGTGGAGTTGCTCAAGAAATCGGGACTGAACACTGTAGTGACGACGAAAGATACGATTGGAGCCGAGCTTGCCGATGCCGAGGCGCTGATCGTCCGCAGCGCGACGCGCGTGACCAAGGAGTTGCTGGAAAAGGCGCCAAAGCTGCGCGCCGTGGGCCGCGCCGGCGTGGGTGTGGACAATATCGACTTGCCGGAGGCGACCAAACGCGGCGTTCTGGTGATGAGCACGCCGGGCGGAAATGCGGTGAGCGTTGCCGAACACACCTTCGCACTGATGCTGGCGCTGGCGCGGCAGGTACCCAAGGTGGACGCGGGCTTGCGTGAAGGACGCTGGGAAAAATCCTCTAGCGGCACCGAGCTGCGTGGCAAGACGCTCGGGCTCATTGGTCTCGGCCGAATCGGCGGGGAAGTGGCGCGGCGCGCCGAAGCGTTCGACATGAAAATCATCGCCTACGATCCGTACATCAGCGAAGCGGCCGCCAAGGAGTTGCAAGTCGAACTGGTGAACCTGGAGCGGCTGCTGGCGGAGAGCGATTTCATTTCGCTGCACACGGCGCTGAGCCCCGCCACGCAGAACATGATCAATGCGAAGTCCATCGAAAAGATGAAGAAGAGCGCCCGCATTGTGAACGCGGCGCGCGGCGAGCTGATTGATGAAGCGGCGCTGGCCGAAGCTTTGAAGAACGGCCGGCTGGCGGGCGCGGCGCTGGACGTTTTTGTGGAGGAGCCGCCGAAGAATTCGCCGTTGATCGGATTGCCGAACCTTATCGGGACTCCGCATATTGCCGGTTCAACCGCGGAAGCGCAGGAAGAAGTCGGCACTCAAGTGGCCGTGCAGATCCGCGATTACCTGACTGAGGGAATTATTCGCAACGCAGTGAACCTGCCGGCGCTTTCAGCGGATCAATACCGCCGCGTGCGGCCCTATCTGGAACTGGGGGAGCGGCTCGGCTCCCTGGTCTCGCAAGCGGCTGCTACGCGTCCGGAACGAATCCGGATTCGCTATGCCGGCGAAGTGGCGGACGTCGGCACGCACCTGCTGCGCAGCGCAGTGCTGGCCGGAGTATTGAACGCGGTGCTCGACGAAAAAGTGAACGTAGTGAACGCTCCTGCCATGGCCGCAGCGCGCGGGCTCACGGTAGAAGAGGAAACGCGGAAGCGCGAACATGGCTTTCCCAACACGCTGGAAGTTGGCACGCTATCCAAAAAGGCCGGCGATACAGGATTCACAGCGGAAGGGACGGTGCTTTTCGATGGCACACCGAGAGTGTTGGCGATTGACGGAATCTCACTCGAGTGTCAATTAGAAGGAAATATCCTGTTTTTACGGAATCATGACGAGCCGGGCGTAATCGGGAATGTAGGCAGCACGCTCGGACGGCTGGGAGTGAACATTGCAACTTTTGCCTTGGGACGCAGAGAAGAAGCTCGCGGCGCGGAAGCCGTTTCTTTGGTGCGGGTTGATGGCCCGGTGCAGGACTCCGTTTTGCGAGAGATTCGGCAAATCAAGGCGATTACCGAGGCCCGCATTCTGCGGCTTGGCCAGTAGCTCGTTTCGCATTCGATAAATTTTCTATTATCTGCGACTAAATTTCGTTGCTTTCGCGGAAATCCAGCACAACTTGAGTTGACTCCCTTTC